>JAQTWR010000265.1 GCA_028689195.1 Anaerolineales bacterium
AGATGGTGCAGTTGACGGGCATGGAACGCCGCAAGCCCAAGCAGCTCTCCGGCGGGCAGCAGCAGCGCGTGGCGGTTGCGCGCGCGCTGGTCAAAACGCCCGATGTGCTGTTGCTCGACGAACCCCTCGGCGCGTTGGATTTGAAACTCCGCAAGGAAATGCAGCTCGAGTTGAAAGCCCTTCAGCAGCAATTGGGCATCACCTTTGTTTACGTCACGCACGATCAGGAAGAAGCGTTGACCATGTCCGACCGCATCGCGGTGATGAGCAAGGGCAAGATTCAACAATTAGGCACGCCCGTCGAGATTTACGAACGCCCCGCGAATAAATTCGTCGCGGACTTCATCGGCGAGTCGAACTTCCTTGAAGGTAAGATCAAATCCATTTCGGGAAAAGAAACAAGCGTCTTTGTTCCCGCGCTGAACGCGGAAGTGGTGGGGATGGCGGCTTCGGAAGGACTGGTAGCCGGCGAGGAAGTCATCGTATCCATCCGTCCTGAAAAAATTCATATCGCCGATAAAAAAGCGGTGAATGAAAATATTTTCCGCGCCACCGTTACGAACACGGTTTATATCGGCGTAGATACGAAAGTTTTTGTGGACGTTCACGGCGCAAAGATGAAAGTGTGGGAACAGAATCGCATTTCGCGGCTCGACCCAAAATCGTTTTATGCGGTGGGACAGGAAGTCTGGTTGCTGTTGCTTCCCGAAAATACGCTTGTATTGAAGAAGGACTAACCATGCTTAAACGACTTCGCGAAAGTAAATCCATGCAGGGAACGTTCTTGGCTTTGCCGACAACGCTGTGGCTGTTCGTCCTGTTGATTATCCCCCTGATCTTGACGTTGATTATCAGTTTCGGCAAGCGCAGCCCCGATGGAAATGTGATTTATACGTTTTCTTTCGATAACTACATCCGCTTGTTTGGATACAGCACAAATTGCGCCAACGGTCAGGCTTCGTGCTTCGATCCGCTTTACGTCCAAATCTTGTGGCGTTCTTTAACGCTTGCCTTTAATACGACCGTATTGGTCATTACGATGGCGTATCCGCTCGCGTATTTTATTGCGCGCGCGCATCCTAAAAAACGGAACACCTATTTGTTTATGGTTCTGATTCCTTTATGGACGAACTTCGTTATCCGCGTGTATGCGTGGATGATGTTGCTCCGCAAAGAAGGCGCGATCAATATCGTTTTGGGAACTGTCGCCCGATGGCTGGGCATTGACTTTGTCCCGCTGGAGTTGCTGTACACGCCCGGCGCGGTATTGGTGGGGATGGTGTACGAATTCCTGCCGTTTATGATTCTGCCGATTTACACCTCGCTGGAGAAGATAGACAACTCGCTATATGAAGCCGCCGCCGACTTGGGCGCGAACTCCATTAAAACGCTCTTGCGGGTGACGCTTCCGCTTTCGATGCCGGGCGTAGTGGCTGGCACGATTTTGGTCTTCATCCCCGTTATGGGAACGTTCATCGTTTCGGATCTTCTCGGCGGACGCCAGGTGATCCTCATCGGCAATCTGATTCAGCGTCAGTTCCTTGATGCGCGCGACGCACCCTTCGGTTCCGCCGCGTCGCTAATTTTGATGGTTATGACGTTGATCGTCACTTATTTCTATACCCGCAAATTCGGGTTTGGAGAGGAGATCATCGTAGCATGAACCCATATAAACGCGCTCCCCTCGTGATTATTGCGACCATCTTGACCTACATCTTTTTGTACGCGCCAATTGTCGGATTGGTCCTCTATTCTTTCAACGCCTCGAAAGCGAACGTGGTTTTCGAGGGCTTCATTCCCGCGTACAGCGATACTACTGTGATGGAAGGCAGTCTCGTCAAATCCAGTCCATGCGGACCGTTTCACTGGTATTGCGAACTCGCCAAAAACGGAGACGTGACGGAAGCCGCGGGCAATACGATGACCATTGCCATCACCGCTACAATCATCGCAACCGTGATCGGCACCATGTCGGCTATCGCCTTGCAGCGTTATGATTTTAAGATTAAGCCGTTCTCGCAACTTTCGTTATACATCCCTATCGTTATCCCTGAGATTGTCATGGGCATTGGCGCGCTGACCTTGTTTAGTCAATTCTTCGGCTGGGCGAATGACTTTTTCAATCTCAGCGGATCTGCGCGTCTCTCGCTTGGCATGTTGACCGTGACCGTAAGCCACATCGCGTTTATGGTTCCTTTCGTCACGCTGGTTGTGCAGGCGCGCCTGCAGGGATTCGACAAATCTTACGAGGAAGCCGCAATGGATTTGGGCGCAAACGAGTGGATCACCTTCCGCCGCGTGACCTTTCCCATGATTCTTCCCGGCGTTTTATCCGGCGCGCTGCTGGCGTTCACCCTCTCGCTGGACGATTTTGTGATTACGTTCTTTACGAACGGTCCCGGCTCCACAACGCTGCCCATTTACGTTTACGGTTTGCTGCGTCGCATTATCACGCCGCAGGTTAACGCGCTCTCTACGGTGTGGATCCTTGTGGTCTTCAGCGCAGTGCTGCTTTTGCAGATTCTTCAAAACCGCGAATCCAAACAACATTAGCGGATTCATATTCAACTGTGCATACCGCGACCCGACAGGTCGCGTTGCTAATACCAATCTTCTATAAGGAGGAAGAGATGAACAATAAATTGTTCAAATTGCTGGGGTTGCTTGTCATTGCAAGCATGGCGTTGACAGCGTGCGGCGGTGGAAGCGTCGCAACCAAGCCCGTCGATACGGGTCCGAAAGTTACCAAGAGCGGCTTTACTTGTCCCGCGGCGCAGTTCCCGTCGGAAGTGACTTCTAAAGAAGTCAACATTTTCGTGTGGACGGAGTACATCCCCGTTGAGATGACAGAATGTTTCGAACTGGTTTACGGCATCAAAGTTAACCGCGACGAATATTCCAGCAACGAGGAAATGTATGCAAAGGTCTCTGCGGGCGGCTCCAATTACGATCTCGTCCAACCGACCGACTACATCATCGCGCTCATGGTTCGACAGGGACTCTTGCAGGAACTGGATCACGGCAAACTTCCCGTCTTGAAGAACTTCGACGCGAACTACCTGAACTTTGAATTTGATCCGGGCAACAAATATTCGATTCCGTATCAGGCTGGCACCGACGCGATTGTAGTCAATACCGACGCGATCAAGGATACCATCACGTCATGGAACGACCTGTGGAAGCCTGAATATGCGGGCAAGATGGTCTTCATTGACGACTCCCGCGCGGTGATCGGCGCAACCCTGCTCACGCTCGGTTACGACGTCAATACCACCGATCCCAAGCAGCTCGCTGAAGCTCAGGCGAAACTTAAGGAACTTGTTCCAAACGTCAAACTCTTCGACAGCGATAGCCCGAAGACCGCGCTCATCGCAGGCGATGCGGAACTTGGCTTGGTATGGACTGGCGAAGCGCTTCTTGCCCAGCAGGAAAAACCCGCCATTCAATATATCTATCCGACCGAAGGCGCAATCCTGTGGCAGGATAACTGGGTCATGCTCAAAGACGCTCCTCACGCCGATGCGGCGTATGCCTGGTTGAACTACACCATGCAAGGCGATATTTTCTGGATGATGCTGCGCGACTTCCCCTTCACCAATCCGAATGCCGCCGCGCTTGAGTATGCCAAGGCGAATCAGACAGAGCTCTATGATATCTATATGAACTCTCCCATCACCAATACCCCCGCCGAAGCGGTCAAGAACGGTCATCGTATCGCCGATGTAGGCGAAGCGACCCCGTTGTATGACGATATTTGGGTACAGGTAAAAGGCGGACAGTAAGTCTCGCTAGTGTTTATAAAAAAATCCGACGAGTTACGCTCGTCGGATTTTTTTTGGAGTCCAAAGTTTCCAGACTTTGGAAGTTATTTTTCAGCCCAATGAATGGCAATCGTCCCGAACATGAGCCGCTTGAAGTTCACTTTCTTGAACCCCGCCGCGACCATGCGTGACGCCAAATCTTCGGCGGTGACGAATCCTTCGGTGGTGTCGGGCAGATAGTTGTACGCTTCGCCATGTCCGGTGAGGAGCGTGCCAAGCGTGGGGATGACAAAGTGCATGTGAATCCATATAAACGGCGAGAGAATATTTTTCTTCGGGCGCGTGGTGTCGAGAATGACGATGCGCCCGCCTTGTTTTAACATGCGATATTGTTCCTGAATGGCTTTTTGCAAGTCAATCACATTACGCATGAGAAAGCCGGAGATGACCGCGTCGAAGGATGAATCGTTAAAGGGTAATTTCAACGCGTCGGCGGTGGAAAAATTCAGCGGGCTGATTCTTTTTCCAACGCGCATCATTTCATGAGTGAAATCAGATGCGATAATTTTTGCCTGCGGAAATTGTGTCGCGGCTTCGCGCGCTAAATCGCCGGTGCCCGTGCCGAGGTCGAGCAGCGCGGCGGAGTTGTCAATCCGCGCAAGTTGAATCACCATCTTGCGCCAGCGAATATCCTGTCCGCCGGTCATGAGGCGGTTCATGAGATCGTAGCGCCCTGCAATTTGCGTGAACATTTTTTGCACATAAGATGCGCGTTCTTGTCCGGTAAGATTTGTCATGGTTTCTCCTGTAAAGTTGGCATATTATACCCATGTTATACTCGCGGCTTGTCGGAGGAACCTTTATGAATTCTTTTCAAGTTTGGTGGCTTGCAATTCGTCCGCGCACATTACCAGCCGCGGCTGCGGGCGTGGTG
>JAQTWR010000266.1 GCA_028689195.1 Anaerolineales bacterium
AGCTGCCTCGCGGTGCAGGGCGGGTTGCTCGCCAGTTCGCTCGCGCATCAAATCGAGCAGGATTATACGGAACAGGTCGCCGCGCGCGGAAAAAAATCAAAGCAGGTCATTGTTCGCACGAATAGCGCGCTGCCCATTTTTCTTTTCCTTCTCGCAAAAGTTATCGCGTACACCTTGCTCGGCGCGTTGTTGGGTTTTGTCGGCTCATACCTGACGTTTAGTCCGATCACCCGCGCCGTGTTGATGATTGCCATCGGCGTTTTTATGATCGGCAACGCGCTGCGGATGTTCAATGTTCACCCGATTTTTCGTTACTTCTCTATCGAGCCGCCGAAATTCCTGACCCGCTACATCCGCAAAACCGCAAAAGGCACAGACACCGCCACGCCCATTTTGCTTGGCGCGCTGACAATTTTCATCCCCTGCGGCGTGACGCAGGCGATGATGGCGACCGCGCTCGGCGTCGGCAGCGCGGCGATGGGCGCGGCGTTGATGTTCGCGTTTACGCTTGGCACAAGTCCCGTCTTTTTTATCGTCGCATATCTCACGACCGAATTGGGTTCCAAACTCGAAAAGTTCTTTATGCGATTTGTCGCGGTCGTTGTCTTGATTTTGGGATTCGTGACCATGAATGGCGGACTCAATGTGTTGGGTTTCCCGCTTTCATTTGAAAACATGACGCGTGGTTTATTCTCCCCTCGAAGCGAATCTGCATCCGCAGTAGAATCTGCGCCCCAAGCCCCCGATGGCGAACTTATCCTCAACGTTCAAAACGGCGGATATTTCCCCGCGACGCTCAAAGCCCCCGCAGGCAGGGACCTCACGCTGAATCTCGTCACCAATCAAACTTATTCCTGCGCGCGCGACTTTGTCATCCCCGCGTTGAATTATTATCAATTGCTGCCCGATACGGGCACGGTCAAGATGAATATTCCCGCGCAGCCAAAAGACAGTAAGTTATTTTTCACCTGCTCGATGGGAATGTATACGGGACAAATATTGTTTGAGTAAAAATGAGTCTGCGAGGTCTTTAAGACCTCGCAGACTTGACGGGAATACCCATGATCAAAAAAACTTTCCAAATCCCAGATATGACCTGCTCCAACTGCGCCATGAAACTCGAATCCCTCGAAGATACTCTGAGCGGCGTAAAGGAAATCAACGCCAGTTATCACAAACTGGAAATGGTCGTCGAATACGATGAAACGAAATTGAATGAAGAACAAATCATTGCCGCGGTCAAGAAAAAAGGCTACACGGCGATGGTAAAGTAGGCAAGCGGTAATTTCCTGTTCACCTGCGCCGCCCTCGTGCTATACTTGCGTCATATCGCTAAAAAATCGAGTGAATATGAGCATAGATAAAATCGGTCGCTACGAAGTTGAAAGGGAATTGGCGCAGGGCGGCATGGGCATTATCTTTTTGGCGCGCGATCCGTATATTCAGCGCCAGGTTGTCGTCAAGGTGTTGATGCACCGCCACACCACCGACGAGGTTTACCGCGAATTCTTCCAACAGGAAGCGGAAGTGATTGCCGCGCTCGAGCATCCTTGCATTGTCCCAATCTATGATTTTGGCTGGCATGGACCGCAGCCCTACATCGTCATGCGTTACATGGCGGGCGGTTCATTGGAAGACAAATTGGCGAGGGCGGAAGTCAAACAAACCGAAATCGCACATGCCCTCAAACGCATCGCAGAAGCGTTGGACGCGGCTCACGCCCGCAACATCATCCACCGCGACGTCAAACCGTCCAATTTCTTGTACGATTCAACGGGCGAAATTTTCCTCTCCGATTTCGGGATTGCGAAATCCAAACCCTTTACAGACGACGAAGGCGAGTGGCTGGTTGGCACGCCCGCATATATGTGCCCTGAACAAATCAAAGGAGGCGTGGTGGACGGTCGCGCCGATATTTATTCGCTTGGAATTGTTTTGTACCGCCTGCTCACAGGGCAACTTCCTTTCTCAGCCAATACAGCCACCGCGTTGATCAACGCCCAGGTAGAGATGCCCATCCCCGACCTTCGTCACATCAAAAAGAATATCCCCGCCGTCTGGCAGGAAGTTGTCGGCAAGGCAATGGCAAAAGACCCCGACGACCGTTATTCCACCGCAGGCGACTTTGCCCGCGACGTAGACGAGGTTGTATCGGGCAGGTGGTATTTGAGGAAGTTGTGAAAACTGCAATTCGGTAATGTTAGGGACCTTGTTGATTGAACGGCAGGGTCTTTTTTTGTAGATTTATTTCAAAGGAAAATAAATGAAAAAAGGAATAATTTACGGTATCGGCGCGTATGTGTTTTGGGGATTTTTCCCGCTTTACTGGAAACTGTTGAAAAGCGTTCCCGCCATTCAACTCATCGGACATCGTATAATCTGGTCTTTTCTTCTACTGCTTGTTGTGGTTGCCATTACAAAAAAATGGACGGATTTCCGCGCCATCGTTAACGCCAAAATATTGCGCATTTATGCAATCGCTTCCATCCTCATCGGCGCAAACTGGCTGATGTACGTCTGGGCGGTCAATTCAAATTATATCGTCGAGACCAGCCTCGGATATTTCATCAATCCGCTCATTAGCGTTATGCTTGGCGTAATCTTCTTCAAGGAACGCTTACGCATCGCGCAGTGGATTCCCGTAGCGCTTGCCGCGCTTGGCGTAATTTATCTTACTTATGTGTACGGGCGTTTGCCATATATCGCCTTATCGCTTGCGCTGACTTTTGGGTTGTATGGTTTGGTCAAGAAACTTTCGCCGCTCGGCTCGCTCTACGGGTTGACGATTGAAACGGGCATACTCTTCATTCCTGCGCTCGCCTACCTGATATTTACCGAATCCGCTGGAACAGCCGCCTTCCTTCATGCAAGCCTTGCGTCCGATCTGTTGATGATCGGCGCGGGACTCGTCACCACCATCCCGCTGTTGATGTTCGCCTCCGCGGCGCGCTCTATTCCCTTGTGGGTGGTCGGCTTGCTTCAATATATCGCCCCCACGATTCAATTCTTACTTGGCGTCTTTGTATACAAGGAACCCTTCAGCCATAATCAGTTGACTGGCTTTGGTATGGTCTGGTTTGCGCTTGCCATCTTCCTTGTCGAAAATTATCTTGCCAACCGCGCGCCCGCAACGCCCGTCGCCGAACTGGGCGAAGGTTAGCGCTTATGTATGTGCAAGGTTAAATTCGCCCGTCTGGGTTAGAATTACGGACATTATGACCATCAGTTGGCAGGAACTTACTATTGATATGTTCGTCGCGCAATTGCGCGCCGTTTATCAGCGCACATACGGCGAAATTGATCCTGCGTTTGGCAGCGTTGTCGTGTGGTGCGGCAGGCTTGCGCTTGAAAACATTGCCAATTCTGACGCGCTCTATCACGACGTTGACCATACGATCATGGTCGCGCTTGCAGGGCAGGCGATCATTGAAGGGAAGCATCTGCGCGAAGGCGGCGTCTCCCCGCGCGATTGGATGCACTATATGATCGCGGTCTTGTGTCACGATATTGGCTACGTCAGGGGGGTATGCAAAAATGACGCAAAAAATTATTTCGCTACGGGCGTGGGCGACGAGTTGGCTTATATCCCGCCCGACGGCACGGATGTGGCTCTGACGCCTTACCACGTCAACCGCAGTAAATTATTCGTCAAGGAACGTTTTGGTTCGGGGCTGCTTCAAGACATGACCAAACACCTCGACGCGGACCTGATCGCCTCGTACATCGAAACGACGCGATTCCCCTCTCCGCCCGATGAATTTTACAAGGACACAAAAGGCTTTGGCGGTTTGGTGCGCGCCGCCGATTTCATCGGTCAACTGGGCGACCCCGATTATTTACGCAAAATGCCCGCCTTGTTCTACGAATTCAAAGAACTTGGCTATAACGAAAAATTCGGCTACACATCCCCAAACGATATGCGCCGGCGTTACGCTTCCTTTTACTGGAACAACGTCAGCCCGTATATTCAGGAGGCGCTCCGCTACCTCCGCATGACCGAAGACGGCAAACAGTGGATAGCCAACATGCACTCGCACGTCTTCGATGCCGAACATGGCGCGGCGGAAATGTAATTTTGCAATTTGCCCCCGCCTGAACTTCAAATAAAAAGAGGGTCGCGTTTTTTGCGCGACCCTCTTTGCTACTTCCGCAATCTATCCGATTCTTCATCCAACTTTGCAACTTCCTCGTCCGTCAAACGCCAGCCTGCGCCGCCCGCGTTTTGTTCCGCCTGCTTGACGTTCTTCGCGCCGGGGATGGGCAGCGCGCCTTTGCAAATCAACCAATTCAACGCCACTTGCGAAACCGTCTTATCGCCATGATTTAGCGCGATCTCTTGCATCAGTTTTATCAACGGCGGGGTTTTCTTCAACAATTCCGCATATTGCGCGCCGCGCATTCCGAGCGGGGGATTGGCGGACGAATACTTCCCCGTCAATATTCCCATCTCCAGCGGCGAGTACGCAATCACGCGGATGCCCAGCTCTTTGCAGCGCGCAAGCGTCCCGTTTTTCTCGATTTCGCGGTTCAACAAACTATAGTGGACTTGATTCGACGCGAGCGGGATTCCGCGCCGCGCAAGCGTGGTGTACGCGCGGATCATCTTCTTCTCGTCGAAATTGGATACGCCCACCGTGCGCGCCCATCCGCGTTCGACGCACTCCGCGATGCCATCCATCATCGTCTCAGGACT
>JAQTWR010000267.1 GCA_028689195.1 Anaerolineales bacterium
CTGGGCGATGGTCCTTTGTTTGAAGACGTGAAACGCGAGATTGAAAAACAGGGCATGGCGAGCCGCTTTGAACTGCGCGGCTGGGTCACGCCCGAGGACGTTCTTGACGGCTTCTCTAAAAGCGATATTCTCTTCATGCCTTCGTTTTCCGAGGGATTGCCCGTCGTAGGCGTGCAGGCGCTTGCGAAAGGACTCGCGCTCGTGGTCAGCAATATCGGCGGTTTTTTAGATTTGGTGGATAACGGCGGCAACGGCTTTTTGATAGATGTTGACGACCACGCCGCATTTGCTTCCGCGCTGCGAAGTTTATTGTCCAACCCCGATTTGATTTTGCAATACCGAAAAGCCAGCCTGAAAAAATCGGTCAACTTTGATATCGAGCGGATTGTGGAAAGTTACGAATCTATTTTTCGAGAAATCATCTAGCCCATTTTTGCATGGCGTCAACGATAAGCAAAAAAAAGCCGCATCCATAAGGATGCGGCTTTGCCGTTACTCGAATTAGACTTTACCCGTCATCATCGCCATTTTCACTTCGCCGATGGCTTTGGTGACCTTGATCTCGCGCGGACAGGCTTCAGTGCAGTTGTACGCGGTGTGACAGCGGGCAACGCCGTCGGTTTCCGCGAGGATTTGCAGGCGCTCGTCGGCGGCTTCGTCGCGGCTGTCGAAAATGAAGCGGTGCGCGGTTACGATGGCGGCGGGACCATAATATTCGCCGTTCGCCCAATACGACGGGCAGGACGTGGTGCAGCACGCGCACAGGATGCATTTGGTGGTCTCGTCGAAACGCGCGCGGTCTTCGACCGTTTGCAGGCGTTCGCGTCCATCCTCCGGCAGCGGCGACTCGTTGATGAAATACGGCAGCATCTTTTTGTAATTATCGAAGAACGGCTCCATATCCACAATCAGGTCGTTGACGATTCTCAAACCGAGGATCGGCTCGACGGTGATATTCGCGCCCACATCGCGGACGAGCGTTTTGCACGCCAGCATATTGCGTCCGTTGATTCGCATCGCATCCGAGCCGCAGACTCCGTGCGCGCACGAACGGCGAAAAGCCAGCGTTCCGTCGCGCATACCTTTGATATATTCCAGCACGTCCAGCACGCGGTCGTTCTCGTCGCCTTCAATTTTATAAGTGACGTAGTTTCCGCGCGTATCTGTCTCGGGGTTATAACGGAAGATTTTGACTGTAATTTCCATATTCGCCTCTATTAATAAACCCGCGCTTTGGGTTGATACTTGGTGATTGTCACCGCTTTGTAACCGATCTCAAGTTTGCCGTCTTTGTTCCAGACCAGCGTATGCTTGAGCCAGTTCTTATCGTCGCGTTCGGGGAAGTCTTCGCGCGAATGACCGCCGCGGCTTTCTTTGCGATTCAATGCGCTCATCGCCACCACTTCCGCGACATCAAGCAGATTGCCAAGTTCCCACGCGTTTAACAATTCGGTGTTGAATACCTTGCCCGTGTCTTTTACGGCTACGTCCTTGAAGCGCGCCTTCAACTCGCGCACTTTATTCAGCGCCGACTGCATGTCTTTTTCGTTGCGATAAATGCCCACGTCGTTGAACATGGCATTTTTCAATTCGGTAGACAGGTTGAATACGTTTTCTTTGCCGGACCCGTTCTTCAAAGATTCGAACCGCGCCTGAGATTCTGCCAGAGGATTATCGGGCAGTTTCTCGAAATCTGCGGTCTTCGCATATTCTGCGGCTTTGAGTCCCGCGTGCTTGCCGAAGACGACCAGATCGAGGAGCGAATTCGTGCCAAGACGATTCCCGCCGTGGACGGAAACGCACGCGCACTCGCCCGCCGCGTACAATCCGGGGAAGACGGTATTCTTATCGTCAATCACCACTTGGCCGTATTTGTTGGTGGGGATTCCGCCCATCGTGTAATGCGCGGTCGGCTGAATGGGCATCATCTGCGTGACAGGGTCTATGCCAAGATACACGCGGCAGAAATCAATAATATCGGGAAGTTTTTGCAAGACTTGCTCGGCGGTCAAATTATATTTCGAACCGTCTGGATTCGTGCGCCCGTCTTCTACCGCGAATTTGTTCACCGTTTCGGGACGAATATCGAGGTAGACGTAGTTCTTGCCGTTCACGCCGCGCCCTTCTTTGATTTCGGTATAGATCGCCCGCGAAACGACGTCGCGCGAAGCGAGGTCTTTGACGGTCGGCGCATATTTGGGCATGAAGCGTTCGCCCTTGCCGTTGATGAGAACGCCGCCTTCGCCGCGCACGCCTTCGGTGATGAGGATGCCGAGTTTGTAGATTCCCGTCGGGTGGAATTGGAAGAACTCCATGTCTTCCAGCGGAATGCCGTGACGCAGGAGAATCGCCGCGCCGTCGCCTGTGTACGCGTACGCATTGGAGGTCACTTCAAAGATGCGTCCATGTCCGCCTGTGGCAAAGATGACGGATTTCGCGTGGATGGTGTGCAGTTCGCCCGTCGCGATGTTCACCGCCATCACGCCCGCGGTTTTTCCGTTTACCGTGATGAAATCGAGCGCTTGATATTCGTCGAAGAAATTGACGTTATTCTTCAAGCACTGTTGGTAAAGCGTTTGCAGAATCATGTGACCCGTGCGGTCTGCGGCATGAGCGGCGCGTCGGACGGGTTTGCCCGTCTCATTGTTGGTATGTCCGCCGAATGGGCGCTGCGAAATGCGTCCTTCGGGAGTGCGGTCGAAGGGAAGCCCCATGTGTTCGAGCTCAAGCACCGCGTCGATGGCTTCGTTGCACATGAATTCAATCGCGTCCTGGTCGCCGAGATAATCGGAACCTTTGACGGTATCGTACATGTGCCATTCGGGTTTATCTTCTTCGTAATTGCCCAGCGCCGCAGAGATTCCGCCTTGCGCCGCGCCTGTATGCGAGCGGGTAGGATAGAGTTTGCTGATGACGGCGGTCTTTGCGTTGCGCGAGGCGTATAACCCAGCCATTAAACCCGCGCCGCCCGCGCCGACAACCACTACGTCAAATTGATGAACGTTTGCCATGAAATGCTCCTAAAAGACGAATGCGGATAAAAAGATTTTTTTGTCCAACTATCCGCGTTTGTCCGTGTGATCTGTGGTGAAATTCTTTACGAAGTCCAAATGACCACCGCGCCGGCGGCAATCATCGAAACCATCATCACGATGCTGAGCAAACGCGCGATCTTGCGTCCGCCTGCGCTTGCGATGTAATCATCCGCGATGACGACCAGTCCATGAACGCCGTGCGCGGTTGCGACAAACAGCAGCGCAATGGCGGTGAGTTTCCAAAATACGGAAGACCATGGCGCGACGTCTGGAACGTTGGTGCTTTGAATGTGAGTCACGTTCGGCATGAACGCCCAGCGCATCACGTCGGCAAAATCCATTTGATTGCGCGCGCCCATCACCAGGGCGGCGATCAAACCAAAGAGGATGAGCGCGTACATCGCCAGCGCGGAGAGGCGCGTAAAGAGCCACATCTGCGTTTCGAAATACGTCAAGCCGCGTTGTTTAAGGGAAAGTTTGCGGGATTTTGTCGTCATGCTAAGCTCCCAACCCTGCGCTGGAGATCACATAAGCCGCGACGCCGAAGAGCGGAATGAACTCCGCCCACTCGAGCCAGATCGCTTCAGTTTGATGCTCGAGAAGTTTGGGGAACAAGTCCAAGATCGTAATGCGTAGACCGTTAATGGCGTGGAACAGAACGCAGAAAAAAATAAATATCTGGAAAGCCCAGTTTTCATAAATCCCGTTCAGGTATACGCCCGTCTTGCCGCCGAGGAACGCCGACAGAATATGCACGCTAATGAAGATTGCCATGCCCAATCCGCCGATGCGATGCAGGATATAGGTCAGGTATCCTGAGGGTCCTTTATAGCGCAACCCTACGGAAAGGCTGACGTCTCTTTTCAAGCCCATCTCTATGCCTCCATAGTTCAAATTTTAGGACGATTCGCTTGCAAATCTTCCATGTTGATTTTTTTACCCTACAGGCGTTTATTTTACTCTTAACCGTTTGGAATCGCAAAATTATAAGCACTTTCCAAAGGTGACAATCATCCTAGATATTTTGTTATCAGCCATCCTTTATAAAAACGTATAAAGCCCCTATAATCTGCCCCAAACCGCTTGTATTTTTATAATTCCATTTTTATTTACGAGCAAAACTGGCAAGCGCAACAACACTCTCAAGGAGGTATAAATGTCTGGTTCGCACGAACTATCCCGCCGCGACTTCATCAAGGTGACGACGGGAATCATCGGTGGGCTGATCGGCGCGGTCGTTGGTCTCCCCGCTGTTTATTATTTGATTGATCCCGCGCTGCAAGCGGGCGGAAAAGAAGCGTGGATTCCCATCGGTAAATTCGCGGATATGCAGCTCGATAAACCATATTCCTTCTCGTTCACGCGCGTGCAAGTCAACGGATGGGAACGCACCGCGAGTTCCTTTGGCGGGTACGCCATCCGCAAATCGGACAACCCCGACGACCTGCTCATCTTGAACAGCCGCTGCACGCATCTCTCCTGCACCATCAACTGGAAGGAAGAAGCCCAAGCCTTCATCTGCCCGTGCCACGACGCCAAGTTCGGCAAGGACGGCGCGGTACTAGACGGACCTCCTCCGCGCCCGCTGGACGTGTATGAAGAGCGCCGCATCACGGCG
>JAQTWR010000268.1 GCA_028689195.1 Anaerolineales bacterium
AACCTTCGACCTTCAACCTTCGACCTTCGACTCTCATTTGGGCGGAAGGTTCTGATAAAGCGAAAGGCGTTTCGCGTTTTGAATTGAAACAAAGCGACGAGTTGGCGATTTATACCAGCCCCCCATCGCAAGCGGATTTACGAAAAGTTTTGGAGATTGTCAAACCAAAAACAGTCTATATTTTTGCAGTTCCGCCCGCCGAAGAAAACGCGGAGTCTTTCTTGAATCGTCTTGCGGGGCTGTGTAAATATGCGCTGAATAATTACAAAGGGAAAACGTCCGTTCAAAAACTTGCGGCGGCAATGGCTTCGCGCGAGAACGCCGTCCATTTGGGGTTAGATTGGCTTGGCGCGGGCGGGCATCTTCGCGTCCAGATTGACGCGGACGAAGTCGCAATCGAGAAGGGCGGCGGAGTCTCAAATCCATATCTACAAAGCGAATTGTTCGTGGCGCTGCGCGGCGTGCTGCAGGAAAGCGCGGCGTATCGAAAATATTTTGCGACAACCGCCGATTTGAAAAACTTATTAAAAACATAAAGGAGTCACTATGACCAATTTTGATCTTACGCCAAACCGCCGCAATCCGCACAACGCAAACAAATGGACGCGCTATCCAAAAGATACGCTGCCCATGTGGGTCGCGGATATGGATTTCCGCGCGCCGAAACCCATCCTCGACGCGCTGCATAAAGCCGTCGAGCATGGCGTGCTGGGATACGAAATGCCCTCCGAGTCTTTGAAGGAAACCGTCGCGGCGCGCATGGATAAATTATATAAATGGAAAGTAAAGCCCGAAGCGGTGGTCGCTGTGACGGGCATCGTCAGCGGATTTAGCGTCGCGGCGCGGATCGCGTGTACGCCAAAGAAAGGCGTACTTGTGCAAACGCCCGTATATAACGAATTCCATGAAGTGAAGAATAATATCGGCGTTCCGCAGCTCGACGCGCCCTTCGTAAAACGCGCGGACGGAAATATTATCAGCTACGAAATTGATTGGGATATTTTTGAAAAGCAGGTTAAGAAGGCGGGCATGTTCCTGTTGTGCAATCCGCATAACCCGTTGGGGATTATCTTCTCGCGCAAAGACCTGTTGAAGATGGCGGAACTTTGCATTAAGAATAACGTCGTCATCGTTTCGGATGAAATTCATTCAGAGTTGCTGCTGGACGGCAATTCATTTACGCCGATGGCGAAACTCTCGCGCGAAATCGAAAGCCACACCATCACGTTGATCGCGCCGTCGAAAACATTCAACGTGCCCGGGTTGTTTTGCGGATTTGCGATCATCCCCAACGAAGAATTACGCAAACGCTACGAGCGGGAAGTCAGTCATTTGCGCTTGCACGTCGGCAGTATGGGATTGTTTGCCGCGCGCGCCGCATTCTCAGGCAGCTGCGATGGCTGGCTAAAAGACCTGCGCCGCTACCTCACCGACAACCGCGATTTTCTCGTAGGCTATGTGACCGAATATATGCCCGAAGTACGAACGACAATCCCAGACGCCACCTATCTCGGCTGGCTCGATTTCACGCAGACAGGCATGAAAGAGTCGCCGTATGATTTCTTTTTGAAAAACGCGAAAGTGGCGCTGAGCGACGGAAAGATTTTCGGCAAGGAAGGCGAAGGACACATCCGCTTGAACTTTGGCGCTTCGCGCGCGTTGCTCATGCAGGGATTGGATCGAATGCAAAAGGCGCTTGAGAAAATTTAGAAATGCGCCCCGCGCGGGAAAGGGAGTTAATCCCCTCTCCCGTAGGGAGAGGGCTAGGGTGAAGGTGAGAGATAAAAAAGACGGATGGAGATCATCCATCCGTCAGGTTTTCTATTTAGGGAAAGGAACAACTTAGCAGCCTTCTTTTCGTTTGGTGAACGTCTGGCTCTCAAGCTTGGCTTGCGCCAGTTATAGGCGTTTCATCCTTCCCGTTCGCGTACATTTCAGGTGGTATATTTATCGCAACCTCCTTTCTGTTTTCTGCGATAAGAGTACATCATATCAAGGGCGGATACATTAAAAATTCCTTATAGATTTGCGGGTGACAAACCAACTGCCGCGCCCCTATATCGCCGACGTCGCCGGAGTCTTTTCGATAGTTCCTGATAGCGGGATGCGGTAGAATTTGGGTATGAGAAAAGTAGCCATCCTTGGAATTGGACAAACAAAAATTGACGAGCATTGGGAGAAATCCCTGCGCGAAATCGGCGGCGACGCGGCTCTTGCCGCCATGCAGGACGCGGGCGTGGAAAAAGTGGACGCGCTCTTTGTCGGCAACATGCTCGCGTCTATCGTAAACGGACAAAATCAACTAGGCACATTCTTCGCAGATTGGGTTGGATTATGGAAACAGGAAGCCGTGAAAATCGAATCCGCGTGCGGATCGGGCGCGGCGGCTTTCCGCGCGGCGATAATGGCTGTCGCTTCGGGCGATGTCGACTCCGCGCTGGTTCTCGGCGTGGAGAAGATGACCGATAAAGCCGGACGCGACGTGACCGCGGCGCTGGCGACCGCCGCCGATGCAGACTACGAAGTGGAGCAGGGAATCTCGTTCGTCGGCATCAACGCGCTGGTGATGCGCCGCTACATGTACGAATACGGCTGGAAGCATGAAGACTTCGCGCCGTTTTCAATCAACGCGCACGCGAACGCCATGCACAATCCGTATGCGCGCCTGCATGAAAAAATCACGGTCGAGAAATTTGAAAAATCTTCGATGGTCGCCACGCCGATCAATCTGCTCGACGCTTCGCCCATCGGCGACGGCGCGGCGGCGATGGTCATCGTCCCCGCAGATCGCGTTCAGCGCAAACCGCGCGTGACCGTCGCCGCGTCTGCCGCGTCAACAGATACCATCGCGGTACATTCGCGCAAAGATCCGCTGTTTTTGCAGGCGGCTTACGCCTCGTCCAAACGCGCGTATGAGATGGCGGGCGTCGCGCCCAAAGACATTGACGTGTTTGAACTGCACGACGCGTTCTCGATCATGGCGGCGCTTTCGCTCGAAGCCAGCGGATTTGCGGAGCGCGGTCAGGGCGTGCGGCTTGGTTTGGATAACAAGATCGGCATTGGCGGCGAAATTCCCGTCTGCACGCGCGGCGGACTCAAAGCGCGCGGACATCCCGTCGGCGCGACGGGCATGTATCAACTGGTGGAAGTCGTCCAGCAGTTGCGCGGCGAGTGCGGAAAAACGCAGGTGGACGGCGCGAAAATCGGCATGGCGCAAAACATCGGCGGTTCAGGCGCGACGATTCTCACGCATATTTTGAAGAGCGAAAGATAAAAAAGATGACAGTCGCCTTAAAGGCGACTGTCATCTTTTTTCACAAAAAAACACAACAGTGATAAAATACCGCCGCTAAACAAAGAACGCCTTTTGGGGGAGCAGTGAGTCTTTGTAAATTTTTTCTTTGGAGAACAACCTATGCCTCGTCGTTCATTGACTCGCCTGTATCAGGACGAGTTCTCAAACTATTCGCTCGCCAGATTCCAACAGGATTTGTTGGCAGGACTTACCGTCGCCGCAGTCGCGCTTCCGCTGGCGCTGGCGTTTGGCGTCGCATCGGGCGCATCTGCGGCGGCGGGATTGGTCACCGCCATCCTCGCGGGCGTCATCATGGGAGCGCTCGGCGGCGCGCCTTATCAAATCAGCGGACCTACGGGCGCCATGTCTGCGGTGCTGATTGTGCTTGTGCAGCGCTACGGTCTCGAAGGGATTTGGTTCGCGGGTCTGCTTTCAGGCGCGATTCTGCTCCTCATCGGCTTGCTGAAACTTGGGCGCTTCATCGCCTTTATCCCCGCGCCCGTCATCAGCGGATTTACGTCGGGCATCGCGCTCATCATCTTCATCGGTCAAATTGACAACTTCATCGGATTCAAAACCCCCGCCACCGAAACCGCCGCGCAGAAATTCATCGCATACTTCGCCGCGCCGCCCTCGCTTGACTGGCATACCATGCTCATCGGCTTGATTGTGATTGGGACAATGGTTTTCATGCCCTCAAAATGGAACGCGCGCTTTCCCGCCTCGCTCTTGGGGCTGATTCTCGCCACGCTGGTTAACTTCGCATTGAATTGGTCAACGCCCGTCATCGGCGAAATTCCCAAAACTTTATTCCTCGCGGACAGGCTCGACTTCACAAATATCCCCTGGACGAAATTTTCGGAATTCCTCGCGCCCACATTAACCATCACCGCGCTCGGCGCAGTCGAGTCATTGCTCTGCGGCGCGGTCGGGTCGAACATGACGGGCGTGCGTTTACAGGCAAATCAGGAACTCATCGCGCAGGGAATCGGCAACATGGCAATCCCCTTCTTCGGCGGAGTCCCCGCAACGGCGGCGATCGCGCGCTCCAGCGTCGGGATCAAATCGGGCGGACAAACGCGCCTCGTGAGCATCATCCACGCGATTGGGTTGTTACTCTCGATGTTTTTCCTCGCCCCGTTTATGGCGCGGATTCCGCTTGCCGCGCTGGCGGGCGTGTTGATGGTCACAGCCGTCCGCATGAACGAATGGAGCGCAATCAAATTTATTTTCGGCAAACGCTTCAAGACCGATATGATCGCTTTTACCATCACTATGCTGGCGACGATTGTATTAGACCTGACGCAAGCCATTATGATCGGCTCTTTCCTC
>JAQTWR010000269.1 GCA_028689195.1 Anaerolineales bacterium
GTCTGCCCGCCCGCCACAACAGCCGCGACGCCAAGGCTCGCAAAGATGCGGCTCAATCCCGCGCCCGGCGAAACCACAACCACCGCAATATTTCCCGGCTCTACTGCGGCAAATTGTATCTTGCTGTTCTTTTGAATATCGTCCATTTGCGCCATCAAATTCTCGATAGCGACTTTTGTCACTGTGCCAAGCCCCATGATGTAATCAATGGGCGTATAACGATTTTCGGTCGGCACATGAATGTGCATACGATACATGCCTTCGCCTTCGCCAATCTGAATGGACGTACCCATGTCTTCGAGTTTTCCATAAAAGGCTTGCAAATTCAATTCGCCGGTTGGAACAAAATCCACGACTACTTCGTAATCCTGTCCTTCTTCCACTTCTTGAAGAGCGTCTTCCAAATTCATCGCGGACATGGGCTGTACGCTCATCGTCGGCGTCTCGAGCGACTCGCCGTAAACGTGGCGCAGCATCCCTTCAAGGATGAAGAAGAGTCCCTTGCCGCCAGAATCCACGACGCCCGCCTGCTTGAGAACGGGAAGCAGGTTCGGCGTATTTTTGACCGCCTCGTCGGCGGCTTTGACCGCGATTTCAAGAACGTCAATCGCGTCTTTTGCTTCGCCCAACGCCGCTTCTGTCGCGTTAGCGACTTCTTTGATAACCGTAAGAATCGTCCCCTCCACCGGGCGGACTACGCCCTTATACGCGGTATCGCGCGCTTCGCAAAGCGCCTTGACGAAAGATTCTTTATCCAGCGCGGATTTATTATGCACGCCGCGGGAAAATCCGCGCAGAATTTGACTCGTAATCACGCCGGAATTTCCGCGCGCGCCCATCAACGCGCCTTTGGAAACAGCCGCCGCCATCTCGCCAAGGTTGCGCGTTCCCAAATCTTTAACTTCGCTCCATGCGGCTTGAAGCGTAAGCACCATGTTCGTGCCTGTATCTCCGTCTGGCACAGGGAAAACATTCAACGCGTTCACGATTTCCTTGTTAGTACGCAGCCAGGTCAAGCCAGCCTCCACCAGATATTTGAGCGACTGCCCGTCAATCGGCATCGTACGGAATTTATTAACGCGCGCGGTATCAATACCCATAAGGTTTTATGCTCCTAACTCGCGCTGCTGATTCGCAAACCCGTCACATGCACATTGACGGAGTTGACGCGCAGCCCCAGCGCTTTTTCGACATGAAAGCGGACGGTGTTCGCCACGCTTTGCGCTACCGAGTTGACGCGCGTGCCAAATTCGATGATGATATTGATGTCAATATCAATATCATCGCCCTTGTAGCGGACTGTGATTCCGCGCGAAGGCTCGCGGGTGATGGTGGATACAATGCCATCCGCCAGATTCTTTGGCGCAAGCCCAACCACGCCATAAGACTCTAAGACGGCGTGATATGCAATAGTCGCCACTGCGGTTGGCGAGATGTGAATCCCGCCGAGAGTTGTTGTTTCGTCGCCCATTTTATTTTCCTCGTTTCAAAAGACTTATCGGTCATTACGTTCCTGAGTTTAAGCCGCCGTCCTCGACGCGCTTGTCAAACCTCGCGCCAGAGAACAACGCGGCGGCAGGTTTTCTATTTTAACAGTTTATCTTGAAGTTGGTTGCGTTCTATGGTAAAATTTCGCGCCCTTGAAAAAAGGCGCAGGCTTAAGCAAATTCGGAATCATTGCAAGGAAAGGAAGTAAATCATGGCTAAATGTAATCACTGCGGAAAAGCGACCACCTTTGGGCATAATCGCTCGTTCTCATTACGCGCAACCAATCGCACGTTCAAACCGAACCTGCAAAAGGTTTCGATAATGGAAAAGGGTCGTCTGGTCCAGAAGACGCTGTGCGCCAAGTGCATTAAGACGCTCGGCAAATCTACGTCATAGTTTGTTTTCAATTCACATCCAAAGGTCGCGGCGCAAGCCGTGATTTTTGTTTTAAGCGGAAGAATGCGCCGCGTCTTCGCTCTGGATTTTTCCCGCGCCGCAAAACGCGACGCGTCCTGTTTTACATCGGCGGGAACCACGCAAAATAAACCATCATCCAAAATGGGATGAGTCCGCCAACGGCAAGCAGCGCCAGGAGGGCGAGCGCAATTGTGATCCAATCAAACTCCGCGAAAGCAGAAGTAACTTCAAGGTCGTCCTGCGGCGCGAATTCTTCCACAGGCGGATAATATACGGGCGCAGGCAAAGGCTGCTGGGGCAGGGTCATGGCGGCGGGGAGTCTTTCCGCCACTTCAGGTTTGACGCTTGTCACAACTGGCGGGGGAGCAACCACAGGCGCGGGCGCGTCGCGCTGCGTTCCAAATTTCATCAAGACCCTGCCAAGTTGGTCGGCGGTGCGATACCGCGCAGAAGGCTCTTTGGAGAGCACCTTCATAATGATTTCTTCGAGCGCGGTTGGAATATCGGGGATATATTCGCGGATGGGAATCGGGCGCGCGTTGATGTGCAAACGCGCAAGTTCTTCCGCGCTGGTGGCGGTGAAGGGCGGCGTGCCGCTCAACAGTTCGTACATCACCACGCCAAGCGAATATACGTCAGAAGCGGGCGTAGGCGCTTCGCCGGCGGCTTGTTCGGGCGCGAAATAAAGCGGCGAGCCCCAAACCACTTTGGAGCGTTCGCCCTTGACGATGGTGGCAAGCGCGCGCGCAATTCCAAAATCGGTTACTTTGAGGCGGCCGTCTTTGGCGACAAGCATGTTATGCGGTTTGACGTCGCAATGGACGAGTCCTGCGCGGTGGGCGTAACCAATTCCCGCGCAAGCCTGAACAATTAGCGGAATCCCCGCCTCGACGCTGAAGCGACCTTTCTCACGGATGAGTTGCTTCATATCTTTGCCGGGGATATATTCCATGACAAGGTAGAGCAAATTATCCGCGAAGCCGAAATCATGCACAGTGACGATATTGGGGTGCGAAAGATTCGCGGCGGAACGCGCTTCCAAACGGAAGTTCTTTTGAAATTCCTCGCTGCCTGAAAAATCTTTTCGCAAAACCTTAATGGCAACATAGCGATCCAAAACGGGATCGCGCGCGCGAAACACGTCAGCCATGCCGCCTGAGCCGATTTTTTCCAGCAGTTGATATCGTCCGTTGAGAAGAGCGCCTTGTTCCATTACGGCGATTATAACATCGGGTTTGGATGTAAAATAACCCCATGACCACAGTCCAACTTTTTGTCACCTGTCTTGTAGATTCTTTCTTCCCCGAAACGGGGGAGTCTGTCGTCAACATTCTTAACCGCCTCGGCATAGACGTGGATTTTGCGCCCGGGCAAACTTGCTGCGGACAGCCGCAATTCAACGCGGGCTTACGCGCGGACGCGCGCGCGATTGCAGAGCATACCATCAAAGTTTTTGAGAACGCGACGGGAGATATTGTCACGCCTTCGGGTTCTTGCGCCCATCAGTTCAGGCACAACTATTTGGAATTATTCGAAGGCGACGAGGTCTGGTATCCGCGCGCAAAGGCGCTGGCAGGGCGAACGTATGAGTTCACCGAATATCTCGTAGATAAACTCGGCGCGACCGACGTCGGCGCAAAATGGGATGGCGTATTAACATACCACCCATCATGCCACACCCTGCGCGGAATCAATGTAGACGCGCAACCGCGCGCGCTGCTACAAAACGTTCGCGGCGCGACCCTGATCGAGTTGCCTCACGCGGAGGAGTGTTGCGGCTTCGGCGGCGTGATGTCTGTCGAGCATCCCGAACTTTCGGCGGAATGGTTGAAGCGCAAAATCGCCAACATTGATGAAACGCAATCGCCCACTTTGGTTGTCACCGACGCGGGCTGTCTCATGCACATCGCGGGCGGGCTGCATCGGCAGAAGAAAAATCAGCGCGTGATGCACATTGCGGAAATCTTAAACCAGAGATGAACGGAGATAAACAGAGATGGGCGTAACTTCATTCCGTCAAAGAATCGTTGAATCAATTGAAAACGAAAATCTTCAAACGGCGCTGGATAATAATACCGAACGCCGATTGAACGGACGCGCCGCCGCGTTTGAATCCATCCCCGACTGGCGCGAGAGAAGACAACGCGCAAAACAAATCCGCGCGGATGTGATCGAACGCCTCGACGAGTATCTCGAAAAATTCATCGCCAAAAATAAAGAAAACGGCGTAATCGTTCATCGCGCAAAAGACGCGGGCGAAGCGATACAAATTATTTTAGAAATTGCAAAACCGATTTCCAATTCCCGCAAAATACGAATCGCCAAATCTAAAAGCATGGTGAGCGAGGAAATTTCACTCAACCATATTCTCGAAAAAGAAAACATCGAAGTCGTTGAAACCGATCTCGGCGAATACATTGTGCAACTTCGCCATGAAAGACCCAGCCACATCATCACGCCCGCCGCGCATTTACGCAAAGAACAGGTTGCCGAACTCTTCCACGAAAAACTCGGCATTCCTTACACGGTGGATATTCCCACGCTCACCGCCACCGCGCGAAAAATTTTGCGCGAAGTTTTCCTCACCGCCGACATCGGCTTCAGCGGAGTCAACTTTGGCGTGGCAGAAACGGGCGGCGTATGCGTCATCACCAACGAAGGCAACGGGCGCATGGTCACAACCATCCCGCCTGTTCACATCGCATTGATGGGCA
>JAQTWR010000270.1 GCA_028689195.1 Anaerolineales bacterium
CGTTGACGAGTTACATCTATATCCTCTCGCCGCAGCGCATCATCATTGGCGGCGGCGTGGGGCAAAACGAACGCCTGCTCGCAATGGTTCGCCAAAAAACGCAGGCGTTTTTGAACGGCTATGTTCAGTCGCCCGCCATTTTGAAGAATATCGATTCGTTTATTGTGACTCCCGGCTTGGGCGCTCGCTCCGGGGTTTTGGGCGCGATTGCGCTCGCCCAACAAATCATATAAATCTTGCGCCGCAAATAAACTTTATTCAAGAAAGTTCCTAATGCTCAAATCTATAAACATTGAACGCGAATCTCAACTTACCCTGCAGCGCATCCTGCCAAGATTGGAAAAAGATTTTGCCGCGCTGATTTCCGCCAACCCAAAGCGCTGCCGCGAATTTTCGACGCGCCTCGAAAAAAACTTCCCCGCGCTTTTTCAACTCTATTTTGATTTATACGGCGGACGTTACGATTTTTTCTTCCACCTCGAAGATTTGCTCTCCAGCCTCGCGCGCTCGTGGTTTGCGCGCGCCGACGATCTTCGCAAATTGGATTCAACCCGCGAGAAAAATCCGCGCTGGTTTCAATCCAATAAAATGCTGGGCGGCGTCTGCTATGTGGATTTATTCGCGGGCGACCTGAAAGGATTGAAATCCAAAATTCCGTATTTCAAGGAACTTGGGTTGACGTACCTTCATCTCATGCCGCTGTTCAAATCTCCCGAAAGCGAAAACGACGGCGGCTACGCCGTGAGCAGTTACCGCGAAGCGCATCCGCCGCTCGGCACGATGGAGCAGCTTGCCGCGCTTGCCCGCGATTTACGCAACGCGGGAATCAGCCTTGTGTTAGACCTCGTTTTCAATCACACGTCCGACGAGCATGTCTGGGCGGAACGCGCCAAAGCGGGCGACGAGACTTTTCGGGATTTTTATCGCATCTACCCCGACCGAACGCTTCCCGATTTGTACGAGCAAAACATCCGCGAAATTTTTCCCGACGAACACCCGGGCGCGTTTTCTCCCCTCTCTCGTTTTGGCGCGGATAAAGACGGCTGGGTGTGGACGACCTTCCATTACTATCAATGGGATTTGAATTACGCCAACCCTGCGGTTTTTAATCGCATGGCTGAGGAGATGCTCTTCCTTGCAAATCAAGGCGTGGAAGTGATTCGACTCGACGCGGTGGCGTTCATCTGGAAGGAGCTCGGCACCGCCTGCGAGAATCTTGAAGGCGCGCATCAACTCATCCGCGCGTTCAACTCGGTTGCGCGCATCGCGTCGCCCGCGCTGCTCTTCAAATCTGAAGCGATTGTGCATCCCGACGACGTGGTCAAATACATCGCGCCAGACGAATGCCAGATTTCGTACAATCCGCTTTTGATGGCGCTGTTGTGGAATTCGCTCGCCACGCGGCAGGTAAATTTACTTTCGCAGTCGCTGGCGGCGCGTTTCAAGATTCACCCCGAAACCGCGTGGGTCAATTATGTCCGCGTGCATGACGACATCGGCTGGACGTTCTCGGACGAAGACGCCGCGCTGTTTGGAATCAACGGCGGAGATCATCGCCGCTTTTTGAACGAGTTTTATCGCGGACGGTTTGAAGGCAGTTTCGCGCGCGGACTTCCCTTTCAAGAGAATCCAAAAACGGGAGATTGCCGCATCAGCGGAACGTGCGCGTCGCTCGCGGGCTTGGAGAAAGCCCTCAAAGAAGAAGGCGCGGAAGAGGTGGAATTTGCCATCCGCCGCATTCTGCTGATTTATGGAATCGTCTTGACCGTCGGCGGCGTCCCGCTGATTTATCTCGGCGACGAAATTGGAACGCTCAACGATTACGCCTACCGCGACGATCCCGCGCACGAAAGAGACAGCCGCTGGGCGCATCGTCCGCGCGCCGATTGGAGCAAGTACGCAAAACGCAGCGACGAAACCTCCATCGAAGGGCGCGTGTATCAAGGCTTGCAAAAATTAATCGCGCTGCGAAAAAAACATCGAGCCTTTTCCGGCGGCGAACTGGAAGTTATTTCTGTCGAGAACGAGCATATTCTCGGCTTCATGCGGACTTATGCAGGCAGGCGCGTAGCGGTCTTTGCGAATTTTTCGGAAAGCTCGCAAGTCATTCCCGCGCGCGCGCTTGACCAATATTCCATTCACGAAAAAAAACGCCTGCACGGAATCAGCAAAGTTTCGCAGAACGATATTACCCTCGAACCGCTCGATTTTTTCGCGCTTGGATAAACTCGCGCCATAAAATTATTGCGGGGGTAAAATCGCGTGAAAGGAATCAATCATGCAGCCAACCCTCTACTCGACCCTCGCTGATGTTCTCGCCGCGCTGAAAGCCTTGACGAATGATCCGCTTGCGGGCGCCGGCACGAATATCGTCATCAGTCGCGGAAACCCGAACGCGAAGTTGCTCCTCGTGGGCGAAGCGCCCGGTCCGCAGGAAAATATCAAAGGCAAGCCGTTTGTCGGTCCCGCGGGACAACTCCTCGATAAGATTCTTCAAGCCGCGAAGTTTGATCCTGAACGGGATGTGTACATTATCAACTCGGTGTTTCGTATGCCGCCCGGCGAAAACGGCGCAAACTTTCGCAAGCCGAACGACGCGGAAATTGATTTCTATCGCCCCTATGTTTTCGAGATTATCCGCCTCGTCAATCCGCGCGTGATTTTGTTGACGGGGAACGTCGCCTGCCAATCCATCCTCCAAAAAACGGGAATCACCACCCTGCGCGGAAAGTGGATTCAAATGGATGGCCGCTGGGTTATGCCGATTTATCATCCGTCTTATTTGCTGCGAAACCAATCGCGCGAGGCGGGTTCTCCCAAAGCGCAAATGTGGGACGACATCCGCGCTGCGCGAAAAAAATACGACGAATTGACCGGCGCCGCTTAAACAAAAAGACTCCCAAGGGAGTCTTTTTGTTTTTACTTTCTGCGCCCGACCTTTAATTCTTTTTGTAGTTTTTCGAAAGTTTTCCAATCGCCTTTGGCGGCGGCTTTTGCCTGTTCGATCCAGCCTTCGGGATTCATCATCTGCAAACCCGCGCCGTTCAACGCCTTTTGAACCTCGGCGGATTTTGCGCGCGCGAGATCGTCAAAGGTGGAAATTCCCATTTCATTCAGGGTCTTGGCGACTTTCGGTCCAATCCCTTCTATTTTGACCAAGTCGTCGGTTTCTTTCTTTTCGTGTTCGACCGTCTCAACTTGAACCGCGGGCTGGTTTTGTTTTTTTGAATTGCTCCACCAACCGACGGCAATTACCAGAAAGAAAAACGCCATTCCCGCGTACATCAACCAGAGAAGTTCCGTATTTGGACCTTCGCCCCCTTCAGATAATAAACGCAATGCCAACATATTCGCCTCCAGAAATTTTATTGGGCTACTATACGTGAAAACGCAAGGCGTGTCAATTATTCGGGCGGAGCGTTGTTGGGCGGCGGAGTTGTGTTACTATTTTTACGACGCGGGAACCTATCTTCGATTTGGAGCGTCATGTTGCTGAAGGAGGACTCTCCCATGATAGAAAAACCAAAACAAACGTTCGGCAGGAATTGTTCCTTGTGGATTATTGGAACGCTCCTCGTCATTGTGTGCGCGGGAGGAATTATGTTATTAGCGAAGCGACTTCGATCTGGCGCATCTACGGGCAATGGAACTTCAGTTACGGTCAACGTGACGCAGCCATCTTCCGCAGGCGCCGCCGCGCAGGATGATAAATATAAAATCGGCGTCGAATTGAGCGACGGACAATCGCAGCCCGAAACCGCGAGCGCGATTCCGCCCGCTGCGGGGGAGCCGCTTTCGCCCGAAGAGACCGCGCTGTTATTATCGCGTTTGCCCGCGCTGCCTTTGGATTCCGGGCGGCAGACGGAGTTTAACTTCCCGCCGGAAGTTTTGCCGCCGCCGCGTTCGGGAAACAAAATTGAAGAGTCGTTCCCGCCCGCCGAAGCAGAATCAAATTTGGGGGTGGTGGTAAACGCGGGTCCGCTTCAGGTGGCGAGGTTCGCGCCTGAAGGCGAGATTCCAATCGCGCCGTTTGTCAGCGTCACGTTCAATCAGCCGATGGTTCCGCTTGGGACGTTATCGGATTTGGCGGCGCTGGATGTTCCCGTAAAAATCGAGCCGCCGCTGCAAGGGACATGGCGCTGGCTTGGGACGAAGACGCTGACTTTTGAATATGATTCCGCGTTGATTGACCGCCTGCCCAAAGCGACCGAGTACCGCGTGACCGTGCCGGCGGGGGTGAAATCTGCGGCGGGCGAAGTTCTCGCCGAGGCGGTTTCGTGGACGTTCAAAACGCCGCCGCCGAAAATCGTCGCCATGCACCCCAGCGATTCTCCGCAGCCGCTGGAGCCGATATTTTTTATTTTGTTCGATCAGCGCATCGAGCCTGCCGCCGTGTTGAAAACAATTGACGTGCGGGCGGGCAATCAGCCTGTAAATATTGTTTTGGCGGAGCAAAGCGAAATTGATAAAGACGACGGCGCCAGTCAATTGGCGAAGAACGCGCCCGAAGGACGCTGGCTTGCGTTTCGCGCGTCGCAGCCTTTGCACGTAGAAACGAACGTCAGCATAACCGTTGGTCCCGAAACGCCTTCCGCCGAAGGTCCGCTGAAAACGACGGAA
>JAQTWR010000271.1 GCA_028689195.1 Anaerolineales bacterium
TTATAAACGCGAGTACAAACACCCGCCTTCAATCCGCGAGATTGGCGAGGCTTGCGATATATCATCCACTTCGGTTGTCAACTACTATCTTGATCAACTCGAAAAATCGGGCAATATCGAACGCGACCGCAAAATTTCGCGCGGCGTGCGCCTGACCAATTCCGCGCCGCTCGGAGATATATTCCGCGTACCCGTGCTGGGCGTTATTCAAGCGGGCGAACCCATCCCCATTCCGTCTTCAGATTTCGGCTCTTTCACCACAGACGATTCCGTCGAAGTCGCCATGTCGCTCATGCCCCCGAAGGAAAAAGGCAAAGACCTCTTTGCCTTGCAAGTTCAGGGAGAATCAATGATAGACGCGATGGTTAACGACGGCGACATCATCATCCTCAAGCCGATACAGGAAGCGCACAACGGCGAGATGGTTGCCGTTTGGTTGTCAGACCGCAACGAAACCACCCTGAAATTCTTCTTCAAGGAAAAAGATCGCTACCGCTTGCAACCCGCAAACCCTACTATGAAGCCGATCTATATAAACAAAAACGAATCGCTAGACATCAAAGGCAAAGTGGTAATGGTGATACGAAAGATAGAAAAACGGATGTAACAAAACAAAAAAAGACGACTCGTGCGAGTCGTCTTTTTTTGTTCAAAATCTCGATTATTCGATTACGATATTGGCGGCGGCTTCTTCGAGTTTCTTTTTGGCGTCGGCAGCGGCGTCCTTACCAACAGCGGTGAGGATATTCCCGCCGGCGGTTTCAGCGAGAGTCTTGGCTTCGCCGAGACCGAGGCTGGTCAACTGGCGGATAACCTTGATGACGTCAAGCTTCTTGGCGCCGGCATCCTTGATGACCACATCGAATTCAGTCTTTTCTTCGACTGGCTCGGCAGAAGCGGCGGCGGGTCCGCCAGCCATCATCGCTACGGGAGCGGCGGCAGAAACGCCCCACTTCTCTTCGAGCATTTTTACGAGATCAGCCGCCTCGAGGACGGAAAGTGTGGAAAGTTCTTCCACGAGTTTTGCGAGTTTTTCAGACATTGTTTAGCGCTCCTTGCTAATACTAATATAGTTTGATTTTATTGCGGCTCTCGCCGCACGTTCGATATTATGCCGCAGCGGGAGTTTGTTCCGCATGAGCTTTGATAACAGCCGCCAATCCGCGCGCGGGTTCTGCGAGCGTACGGACGAGTTTGCTTGCCGGAGCTTGCAACACGCCAAGCAACGTAGCGCGCATAACAGGCAACGGGGGCATTTCGGAAAGCGCCTTGACTTGCGCGGGGCTCAAAGACTTGCCGCCCATCAAACCGCCTTTCACCTTAACGAATTCGTTGCCTTTTGTAGCATCGGTCAGCGCCTTCGCGGTGGAAGCGGGGTCTTGGAATGCAAATGAGATTGCAGTGGATTTCACGAAATAGTCCGCGGGAAATTCCACGCCATTCTCTTTTAGCGCGCGGCGGGCGAGGGTATTCTTCACGATATGGAATTCGCCGCCCGTTTCGCGGACTTTCGCGCGAATCGCGTCCAAAGATTTCATCTTTGCGCCGGTATATTCCACAAGAATGACTGCTTCGCTGCGTTTGACCCAATCGTTATATTGAGCCAAAGATTCTTCCTTGCGTTGTTTAGAAATTGCCAAAGGGTTCACCTCCTTTCATGTAAAAAGTCTTTGCCACTTACACAGGCAAAGACTTTTCGCAACCTTCAAAGAAGGAATTTTGCTATCAGTCTTCACCTGAGCGGGGAATTAAGTTTCACAGGGCGGCCGAAACCTATTCTGCGAAACACCCGCCTTCATCGGCGAAGTGGTTTTAAGGATTAACGAGTATCTCTACTCGACGCCTTTCACGTGTTCATTGGGATCCATCTTTACGCCGGGTCCCATGGTGCTTGTTACCGTAATATGTTTTATGAAGTTGCCCTTCGCGCCTGACGGACGAGCCTTGTTAACCGCATCCATCAAAGCCGCGTAGTTTTCAACGAGTTGGTTCACGCCAAACGAAGCCTTGCCAATGGAGACGTGAATGTTAGAGGTCTTATCGAGACGGAATTCTACGCGACCAGCCTTGGCTTCTTTGATGGCGCGCTCCATATCCTGCGCGGAAACGACCGTGCCAGCCTTCGGGTTCGGCATCAGACCGCGAGGTCCGAGTACGCGACCCAAACGACCAACTTTACCCATCGCGTCAGGCGTAGCGATTGCGACGTCAAAATCCAACATGCCGCCTTCAATCTTCTTCATCGTCTCATCGTCATCGGCGACGAGATCCGCGCCAGCCGCGCGAGCCGCAGCTGCGCCTTCGCCCTGGGCAAAGACTAGCACGCGGACGGTCTTTCCAAGTCCGTGGGGAAGCACTACCACATCGCGTAATTGTTGATCCGCCATGCGGGAATCAAGCGCGGTGTGCATGTGAATTTCAATGGTCGCGTCAAACTTGGTAATAGAGGTTTCCTTTGCAAGCGCAATTGCTTCGCTGGCAGAGTAAACTTTGACAATATCCACTTTAGCGAGAGCCGCCGTATATTTCTTTCCGTGTTTGGTCATTTTATCCTCCGTGGTTCAAGCGGACAGCCGAAGCCGTCCTCCCACAAAATTAATCGGTTACGATAATACCCATCGAGCGGGCAGTGCCTTCGATTTGTTTCATCGCGCCTTCCATATCGATGGCGTTCAGGTCTTTCATCTTCAACTCGGCGATTTCCTTAACTTGGGCGCGAGTGACCTTGCCGACCTTGTCTTTATTCGGCACGCCTGAACCCTTTTCGATCTTGGCGGCTTTGCGAAGTAAAACTGCCGCGGGCGAGGTGCGCAACACGAAGTTGAACGAACCGTCTGTATAGATGGTGATCTCGGCGGGAAGCACTTCTCCGGGGCGGTTGGATGTGCGCGCGTTGTATTCCTTACAGAACGCCATGATGTTGATGCCATGACTCGCAAGCGCGGGACCGACGGGAGGCGCAGGGTTTGCCTTGCCAGCCTCAAGCTGCAAACGAACAATTGCTTTTAATTTCTTTGCCATTTTATATAACTCCTTTGTGGTTATAACGGGTCATTCTGGGAGACCCTCCCACCAAATCAGTAATCAATTATCAGTTGCCTGAGTACCGATTACTGCTCACTGGTACTACGCTTTTTCAACTTGCAAGAAGTCCAATTCCACGGGCGTTTCGCGTCCAAAGAAACTGACCATCACGCGGACTTTTGTGCGCTCCATGTCAATTTCAGAAACCATACCGCGAAAGTCGTTGAAGGGTCCGTCCACGATGCGAACGCGCTCGCCCACCTTGAATGTGACCTTGACCGTGGGCGCTTCGGCTTCCATGCGTTTGACGATTTGCGCGACTTCCTCCGGGCGCAATGGCGTGGGGTTGTTTCCCATACCGACGAAACCCGTCACGCCCGGCGTATTGCGAACCACATACCAAGATTCTTCCGAGAGCGCCATATTGACGAGGACGTATCCCGGAAAGATATGACGTTCCACCGTTTTGCGTTTGCCGTCTTTGACTTCAATCTCTTCCTGCGTAGGAATGACCACGTCAAAAATTTTATCTTTCATGCCCATCGTTTCGATACGCTGTTCAAGGTTATGACGCACCTTGTTCTCATAGCCCGAATAGCAATGGATCACGTACCATGCAGGTCCTTCGACCATCACTTCCACGGAAGGGAGATCGGAGGGAATCTGACTCTCAGAACGCGCAACCGGCTTCGCCTTATTAGAAGAAGAAGCGACGCCATCCGCAGGAACCATTTGTTCCTCGTTTTTTTCATCCATCGTTTCTTTTTCAAACTGCTCTTGCGGTTCTTGCAAATCCATCAGATCCTCAATTCAAATTACGCCCAAGCGCCAAACAGGATTAAATTCATCAATCCGTGCGCAATGTAGTCCATCCCCGCCAAAAATATGCCCATAGCGACCATGACAATTAACACAAGCACAGTCAAACGCCTTGCTTCGGGCCAAGTGGGCCAGTTCACTTTGCGAAGTTCGCCTATGGTTTCGCGGGTATAACGCTGAATCGCGTTTTCGCTTTTCTTTGATTTCTTTTCTTTCTCAGCCAAAGGAATGCTCCTTGTCAAATTTACGGCTAAAACGCCGCTTAACGCGGCGTTTGCCACAGCAGGCCAAGTAGGAATCGAACCCACAACCTCTCATTTTGGAGACGAGTGCTCTGCCAGTTGAGCTATTGGCCTAAATGAGTTGGGCAATCTATAGCGAGATCGCCCAACCAGATCAATTACTTAGTCTCGCGGTGTACGGTGTGTTTCTGACAACGCGAACAATATTTCTTAAATTCCATCCGATTAGGATCGTTACGACGATTCTTTTCGGTAGTGTAATTGCGTTCTTTGCAATCGTTACATTGAAGCGTAATTACGGGTCGAACGTCCTTCTTTTTGGAAGCCATTTTACAACCTTACTTTCCTACTCAACGATCTTGGTAACGACGCCTGCGCCAACGGTCAAGCCGCCTTCGCGAATGGCGAATTTCGAACCTTGCTCCAACGCCACCGGCACGATCAATTCCACGTTCAGGTTCACGTTGTCGCCAGGCATGACCATTTCCACGCCTTCAGGCAGCGTGA
>JAQTWR010000272.1 GCA_028689195.1 Anaerolineales bacterium
AATACAATTTGCCGCGCCGCATAAACAAATGAACGGCGTGCTCATCTCCCATTCCGTGGACGGGTAGAAGAATGAAAGTTCCTCGCCTTTTTGAATGTCGCGCAGCGCGATCATCAACATACGCTCGGTGTCCAGAATTACGTTCGGGTCGCAGGAGTGATTCAACGCCGCGAGTTTGCCGACGTGCGTGTGTTTATCCTTGGCGATTTGTACGGTGAATCGCGTGGGTCTGTCCGCGATGTTTTCATTTGGCATTTCGCACATGATCTCGCCTTGTTTGTATGCGCGTTTCGTAATCAAACTTCTAAATTTGTTTTCAGTTTTTATTGCGAGCGTTTCCATTACCGAAGTCATATTCTTTGCTCCTTTAGCGCTTATAACTAATGAAAAAACATATTCGCTAGTATATTGATAATTGAATTAATTACAAGACTTTTGTTTATATTTTGAAATATTTTAAGGTTAGAGCGTCGTTTTGAAAATGTAGAAGCGAAGCTCGGGCGTTAGTGTTATATTATCCGGCGTTTATTATTATTGAAGTGGAGTAGTGAGAATGACGAAAAGCAATTCTTTTTTTGATCGCCCGAATGTCGTAAAAGAAATTATTCCCGTTGCGGAAGGCATTCCCTTTGGGTTTGAATGCGTGACCAATTCCGCTGTGGGAGTTGGCGGCGTATACGGCTCTTGGGGAAAAAGTTATGATAACGCGCACATGCGCGAGTTGGTTTCGGAACGCGCGGGCGAAGAACTCAAAGAAGACGAAACAATGAATCTTGCCGAACTGGGGTTTCTCAGCCGACATCACACGCCCGACCTCAGCGAAGCCGATCATATCGAATTGGAAATGACGGTCGGCGCGCGTTTGCTGCAAGAGGCGGCGTTTGCAAACGGCTGGCAGCCCGCCGACGTTCAAGCGGTGTTGATTGGCGCGGGCGGTCCCGTTGTGCCTGATTATGTAGAGCAGATTTGCCGCCGCGCGGGAATTCCCGAAACCGCGTTGAAGGTCAGCGTCCACAAGGCTTGCGACAGTTCCATGGGCAGTTTGCATTTGGCGTTGAATCCGAATCTGGCGCGTAAAGGTCAACTGAATATCGCCGAAGAATTAAAGGGAAAGAAAGTTTTGGTGGGCGGCATCGAAGGGTTGAGCAGGTTTACTCATCATTCCCGCGATAAGTACGCGCTGCAATTGTTTGCAAACGCGGCTGGAATTATTGGCGTCATCCCCGGCGAGACTTTTAAATTTTTGGCGGGGAAAAATCACGAAGCCTTCGACGACGAAGGCGTATTGGCGATACACATGTACTACCCTCATTCCCGCAAAAAGGGGACGGGTTCGCTTGTCGAAGTGACGCAGGAAAACGCGACGCATATCCGCGTGGCGGGATTAATGCACGAGCCTGAAGACGGCTCTCCGATTTCGATGGCGGGTCCGATGGGCATGGTTAAGTTATTTGTCCGCACGGGCGTGCAAGTGGTAACCGAAGTGTTCAACGAATACGCCGAATTAATGGATAGATTGGGAACGCCTGAAAAGAAAATTTCCGTCGGCATTGTGCATCACGCCAATTACAAAATTAATTTATTGAAAGCGAAGCATTTGAAGAATGTCGGTATTGATTTTCCCATGCCCTGGCTCGCGAGCGATTTTGGCAACGTGAGCGCCGCAAGCAATATGATTGTATTTCTGCGGCAACTGCCGCACGTCAAGCCGGGCGATAACGTCCTTTTCGACGGCTTTGGGGCTGGCACATACTACGACGTTTTAGCCGTTACGATTGGCGCGTGACGAGAAACGCCGGTCGCGTTTTTCGCGGAATCCGTCATCGGGCGTTTGACCAGTTTTGCGAAACAGAGTCAAATTGAAGCGCCCGAACGGCGCGGAAAATTCCGCAAAAAAGAATCTATTGAATTCTGTACTTAATTTCAAATTGTGAATATAATTCCTTTTGATAATATTTTCACAATGGAGATGTAAAAATGAAAAAGATTTTGTTCGTAATGTTTATTTTGGCTGCGCTCGCTTTGGCGGGATGCGGCGGCGGCGCGGCCGCTGTCGCCACTGTTGCGCCCGTGCCTGCCGACTATGCCGGCAAAACCAGTCCTCTTGGCGCGGATGCCGCCGCTGCCGGCGCGGAAGTTTTCAAGACCAATTGCGAATCTTGCCATGGTCCCCAAGGACACGGCGATGGACCTGCGGGCGTGGCGCTTGATCCTCAACCGAAGAACCTTGCAACATTCGCTCCCACCGTCGGCGATGATTACCTGTACTGGCGCATTAACACCGGCAAAGAAGGAACTTCTATGGTTGCGTGGAAAGGCGTTCTCACAGACGATCAAGTTTGGCAGGCTGTCGCTTTCATCCGCACGCTTAAGTAGAAACAAGTTTTGTTCGTAAACGGCGTATCGGCAACGGTGCGCCGTTTTTTCTTTTAATTTTCGACCTGCAACCTTCCGCACACTTGGTATAATTCGCCAACTTTTCACGCTTCGGAGACTTTATGAGCAAAAAACTTACAGGCAATCAGATACGTCAGGACTTTATTGACTTTTTCGTCGAGCATGGACACACCGCTGTGCCGTCCATGTCTCTTGTCCCCGGCGGAGACGGCACGCTGTTGTTTACCAATTCGGGCATGGTGCAGTTCAAGGACGTTTTTGTCGGCACGGATTCGCGTCCGTATAAACGCGCCGTCGATTCGCAGAAGTGTATGCGCGTGGCGGGCAAGCACAACGATCTCGACGATGTTGGGCGCGACGACACGCATCATACATTTTTTGAAATGCTCGGCAACTGGTCGTTTGGCGATTACTACAAAAAGGACGCCATCGCGTGGTCGTGGCAGTTGCTCACCGAAGTTTGGGGCTTGCCCAAAGATAAACTTTACGCCACTTGCTTCCGCGACGATCAGGGCAACGTTCCGCAGGACGACGAAGCCGCCGATATTTGGAAACAGCAATCGGGATTTGATCCCTCGCATGTTTTATTTTTTGGACGCAAGGAAAACTTATGGCAGATGGCGGCTACAGGTCCGTGCGGACCTTGTTCCGAAATTCACCTTGACCTCGGCGAAGAGCGCGACAACATGCGCGGCAAGGATCACGTCTGCGGCGTGAACGGCGAATGCACGCGCTATCTTGAATTGTGGAACAACGTATTCATCCAATACAATCTTTTTGAAGATGGTCGCCTTGAATCTTTGCCCGCCAAGCATGTGGATACTGGCATGGGCTTCGAGCGCATCGTCGCTGTTTTGCAGGGCGTTGATTCTAATTACAAGACCGATCTTTTTGAAGGTACGTTGGATGTGTTGTCATCGCTCACGGGCGCGACCCGCGCGCAGATGTACGCCGACTTCACGCCATATCGCGTCGTGGCAGATCATGTGCGCTCCGCCGCGTTCCTCATCGCCGACGGGGTTGTTCCCGGTAATGGCGGACGCAACTACATTACGCGCATGATCATCCGCCGCGCCGCGCGTTTCGGCGCAAAAATCGGGCTGCGCGAACCCTTCCTCGCAAAAGTCGCGGAAGCGATTATCGCGGAGTATGGCGATTTTTATCCCGAACTTGAAAAGAATAAAACCACGATTTTTGATAACCTCACCCGCGAGGAAATCCGCTTTGAGCGGACGGTTGAAGCGGGCACGGCTCAACTTGAAAGCCTGCTCGCGGAACTTCGCGCGCAAAACAAAACCGTTTTAGATGGCGGCAAAGCGTTTGACTTGTACGCCACGTATGGTCTGCCCTTTGAAATTTCGCGCGACATCGCCCGCGAACAGAATCTTGATATTGACCAAAACGGATTCAACGCCGCGAAGGAAGAACACAGCAAAGCCTCAGGCGGCGGCAAGGCAATGGGCAAACTTGGCGGCGAGGATTCTGAATTTTTTGCCGTCATTTTGCGCGACCTGCAAGCGAAGGGCAAAATGGGAAAAGACGGCGTCGCGTATGACCCGTATGATTGTCCGCGCGCCGAAGGCGAAGTCCTCGCGTTGATCGTTGACGGCGAATCGGTTTCATCCGCTTCGCTTGACGATCAAGTCGAAGTCATTTTGCCGAAAACCGGCTTCTATATTGAAGCGGGCGGTCAGGTTGGCGATACCGGATTTATTCGTCATTTACCCTCTCCTTCTGGGAGAGGGCGGGGTGAGGGCTGGGAGATCGAAGTCTCAGCCACGCGCCGCGCGTCTGCGGGCGTAATCGTTCACATCGGCGAAGTGATCAGCGGTCATCCCAAAGTGGGCGACCTCGCCTCCGCCGAAGTGGATATGACGCGCCGTCACAACATCATGCGGAATCACACCGCCACGCATTTGCTTCATAAAGCGCTGCATGAAATTCTCGGCGACCATGCACGTCAGGCGGGTTCGCTCGTTTCGCCCACGCACCTGCGTTTTGATTTCACCCAGCCCGACGCGATGACTCCCGAACAAATCGAGCGCGTCGAGAAAATGGTCAACGACGCCATTGCCGAAGATATGCCTGTCCGCAAAGAAACCAAGTCTCTCGACGAAGCGAAAGCCGAAGGCGCGATGGCGCTCTTTGGCGAGAAATACGGCAGCGTGGTTCGCACGATTAGTATTTTGGAGCC
>JAQTWR010000273.1 GCA_028689195.1 Anaerolineales bacterium
TGATATAGAAATCAACCAGACAAAAATCGAACCCTACGCCAAAGAGATATTCGAATACCTCGACGGCGCGCGCAAAAAATTCTTCTTTGCGATAGATTGGTCGGCGCTGAATCCGTTTCAACTGAAAACGCTGAAAGCCGTCTACGCCATCCCCTACGGACAAACCCGCACCTACGCCGAAATCGCCGCGCAGATTGGACATCCAAACGCCTACCGCGCCGTGGGTCGCGCCAACGCCACAAACCCCATGCCGCTCGTCATCCCGTGCCATCGCGTCATCGGCGCGGATGGAAAACTTCACGGCTACGGCGGCGGAGACGGTTTGCCCACAAAAGAATGGCTGCTAAAGATGGAAAATCCCCATCGGGTATAATCCCAAGAAGATATGTTTTTCACGCAAATTGCCCTATCGCAAAATTCCCCCGAAGAAAAAGGCGAGGGCGCGCGGCATCACTTAATAATTATTCCAACTCGGAGGCGTCAATGGATCTTTCAAAACATGCTTTTTTTGAGGGGAAAATCGTCCCATGGAGCGAGGCAAAGATCAACATCGCCACGCACGGTTTCTTATATGGCACATCGGTTTTCAGCGGAATGCGCGCATATTGGAATGAAGAGAAGGAAAAATTGTTCGTCTTTCGTCCCTACGAACATTTCCATCGTCTTTTGGATTCGGCAAAAATGCTGGCAATGGAAACTCCGTATGACGAAGAAGGATTTATCCAACTCACGCTCGACCTTCTCCGCACGGATAATTGGCGGCAAGATGTTTACCTGCGCCCGACCATCTACAAAGCGGATATGGGCATCGGCGTGCGGCTGCATAATTTGCGCGACGAATTCAGCATGTTCGTCACCTCGTTCGATAAATACGTCGCAAACGACTCGAACGCGCACCTGACCTTTTCTTCGTGGCGGCGCATTGACGATAATGTCATCCCCGCGCGCGGAAAAATTTCGGGCGCGTACGCCAACTCGGCGCTGATCAAGACCGACGCAAACCGCGCGGGCTTCGACGAAGCGATTGTGCTGGACAGCAACGGTCACGTCTCGGAAGGCTCGGCGATGAATATCTTCATGGTACGCAACGGAATTTTGATCACGCCGCCCAGCACCGATAACATCCTCGAAGGAATCACGCGCCGCTCGGTGATGGAGCTCGCGCGCGAAGAATTGGGAATTCAAGTGGAAGAACGTTCCATTGACCGCACAGAAATTTTCATCGCCGAAGAATTATTTATGACGGGAACCGCCGCGCAAGTCGTCGCCGCCACCAAAGTGGATCATCGCCCCGTCGGCGGCGGCGCGATGGGACCCATCACCGCGAAACTGCGCGCCCTGTTCGACGACGTGGTCCGCGCGCGCGTTCCGAAATATCACAAATGGAATGTAGAGGTGTAATCGGTCTGTCATAATCATTTGCGCAATTCGCGTTGTCTTGTAAGTTCATGCCAAAATTATGCCAATGAATTTTTCCCTTGATAATCGCACGCAAGCGGTCGTGCAGATTGCCGTTTCCATCATGCTTTGCGTTGTTATGTGGACGGCATGGCGAACGCAAAAAACGTTCCCGGGTTTTGGGCGTTGGACAGTGAGTAAAATTCCCCATGCCATCGGCTGGTTGCTTCTTAGTCTGCGCGGGTCTATACCCGACTGGGCGTCTATTATTGTAGCGAATGCGCTGATTTTGACCTCGCCAATTTTATTGTATGAAGGCATCCGTCAGTTTCGCGGGAAACCGCACCAAGACATGCTCCACTACGGGGTGATGGTTTTATTCATCGGTTTATTTTCCTTTTTTACTTTTGCGCGACCAAGCATGAATGCCCGTCTCGCAATACTTTCCATCTGTCTGATACTGGTTTTTACGCGTTGTATCGTTAATCTGATTGTAGCTGTTCCGCGCGAATTGCGCAGCAGTCATTGGTTTACCGCGGCAATGTTTAGCGTGTTCGATCTGGTAATGATCCTGCGCCTGATAACAATGATTTCCTTACCCGCCCTGCCCAATCCTTTTAACGCCGATATTTGGCAACAGGCGCTTTTTCTGGCGACCATTGTGCTGCCCATTGGCGGGACGTTTGGCTTTTTTATGATGACCAACGACCGCCTGACAATGGAATTACGCGCGGCGGAAAAAGAAATGCACCAAATGGCAATGACCGATTTTCTTACCGGCGCATTCAACCGACGCGCCTTTACCGAAATGGGCATGATTGAATATGAGCGCTCGCGCCGATACGGGCGTCCGTTGGCGTTTTTGTTTATAGATTTAGATCATTTCAAAATATTCAATGACAAATACGGTCATTTGGGCGGCGATGTTATGTTGCAAAAAGTTGTGGCAGCCTTACATGAAAATTTACGCGCGGTTGACATATTGGCGCGTTGGGGCGGAGAAGAATTCGCCATATTTTTACCCGAGACCAGTCAGGCGGGCTGTTTACAGGTCGCAGAAAAACTGCGAAATACAATCTCTGACTTGTCTGTGTCATTTGAAGGGGAACACATGAAAGTAACCGTCAGTATAGGTTGTACGATATGGCGGCAAAATGGAGAATCGCTAGACGCCGTATTCTCGCGGGCTGATGGCGCGCTATATCAAGCAAAACAACAGGGGCGCAATCGCGTGCTGCTAATATAACGTCAATAATGGATAACGGGATTATGTCATGCTGAGGGGCGTTTTTTGCCCCGAAGCATCTCGGAACGGCTCATTTGAGACCCTTCGGTCACTGAAAAACGCTCCCTCAGGGTGACATGCTCATGTTTTTGGCTTATCCATTATTCACGTTAATATAGCGTTTAAGTTCGTCTCGAAAACTTCATCCACAGACTTCACGCATGGACGCGTCGTCAAACAAAAAAGTCCGCCGCTGTTTAAGCGCGGACTTTTTATTTTTATCTTGCAGTTCATTTTTTCTTCTTCAATTCATCCAGTTCGAGCCTGCTCTTCTCCAATTCGAGTTCCAGTTTTTTGCGCTGAATTTCCGCAAGAGCTGATTCGCGTTTTTCCTTGCGCCAGGTAATTGCCGTCGTCATAACAAATCCGACCAACGACGCGAGCGAGGTTGCAAACGAAGCGACCAAAGTCATATTACTTGATAAAGAGGACTTTTCTTCCTGACTTTGAATCAGGCTGCCGTCCGGCGGCGGCGCGGGGATATGCGTTGCGGCGGGAGAAGAAATCATCACAGGAGAAAACAGCAACCCGACTCCAAAAATCGTGGAGAGGATAAAAACAACAAGAAAGACTTTTCGCGCGGTTTTAGTCGTCATAATCTCCTCGCTTTATATCTTACGGGTTTTTCACAAAGCGCACAAGAGTCAAATTCTGCGAGCAGGCTGAGAACGTGTCGACATAAATATTTTCAGAAAGCGGCGCGCCCGCCTGATCGAGCAGTTGCAAATACAACGCGCCCTTGGATGCGGTTGGAGCGTTCCCTAAAAAGAACTCGAAACCCGATTTCCCATACGCGGGCGCGATACTGCTGACCGTCAATTCGTTGATGGATTTCCCGTTATACAAACCCGTCAAGCGGATCGTCATCCGCAACATATCCGCGTTGTTCGCGTCCACAACCGTGCCGCCAATTCCCTGCCAATCGCAGCCGAATTCGGGGTGAATGATGGCGCTCTTGATTCCCTCAAACGAAGCGGAAAAAGCCGCCTTCGGAGTCTTCGTCGGCGTTGGCGTTTTGGTCGGCGGAAGCAGCGAGAAAGGAGTCGCCGAAGGTTCAAGCGTGATGGTCGGCAGCAAGGTCGGCGTTCCCGTAATTTCAGGAGTCGTCGTCGGCGTCCACGTTGGTTGAAGTTGTATCTGCGTAATCGTCGGCGTGGCGGTCGCAAACGGATTCACGGTCGGCTTGGGTTTAAGAGGATTGTAAGCGGCGCCGGGAGAAATAAAAATCGCGGCAAAATATAAAATCATACAAGCCGTAAATAAAAGCGTGATGATACTTAAAACATCCCAGACTTCGAGGCTGGATGATTTTTTCTTGGGCGCAGGAGGCGTATCTCCGTAATCGTATTTGCTCATTATTAACTCCGAACAAGAATTTGTAACGCGGCGTTTATGTCGTTACGGGGCTAGGATAATATTGCTCGACGCGCGTTTTTCATCAATCCATTTTTTGAGCGCAAGTTCCCGCATCACCAGCAAAGCGTCCGGCGATAAAACATGGTCGCCGCGCTCCAGCGCTTTGAAAATATGAAAGCCCGCTTCGGTTGCAATCACGTCGCTGAATTGACCCGCCTGCAAAGCGAAAACGGCTTCGTCGGCTTTTGCGTCTAACAAATAACCGCGCGGCAGCCAGCCTAATTCGCCAAGCGTCGGGTCACCAAGCCTAGCGACAATTTCATCGAAATCCGCGCCCGCCTTCAACTGCTCGTACGCGGCGCGCGCATCCGCCTCATTATAGGTCAAAATCTGGCGCAGATGAATTTGCTCCATCGTTTTTGGCGTATCTGCAACAATTTTGTCACGCATCCACGCCGCTTCGACAGAACGCTTCAACGCGACTTGGAAGGATGTTGAATCGTACCCATGCGCCGATTGCCATGCGGATAAGGAATCGGACGAACCCAGC
>JAQTWR010000274.1 GCA_028689195.1 Anaerolineales bacterium
GTGGACGCCGATACGTTTTTTGAATCCATTCATCAAGCCGCGCGAGAATCAAACCGCCGATTAACAGAAATCGAGCGCGCGGGTCACGCGCTCGATCATCCGGTTAAATTCAAAGAGGGCGCGTATCTAAAATGTCTGTTCGCGCGCGCTTAACCGTTGTTGCGAGGGCGTTCTTGTTCTTCGCCTGAAGCAATCTCGAAACGGTTGTAGAGATTGCTTCGTCGCCACCTGCGCTTGCGTGCGGCACAAGCGTCGCTCCTCGCAATGACAAGCATCTCCCATCGCTTATAATCATCCCATGTTTGAATTTCAAGTCACCGCAAAATCCAACCGCGCCCGCACAGGGATTTTTTCCACGCCGCACGGCGACTTGCTCACGCCGGTCTTCGCGCCGGTTGGCACGCAAGCCACCGTCAAAACGCTCACGCCCGAACATCTCAAAGGCATCAACGCTTCGCTGGTGTTGAGCAACACTTATCACTTATATTTGCGCCCGGGCGACGAACTTGTCCGCGACATGGGCGGGCTGCACAAGTTTATGCAATGGCATAATCCCATGCTCACCGATTCGGGCGGCTTTCAAGTTTTCTCTTTATCGAACACCCGCAAAATTGACGATGACGGCGTGACCTTCAAGAGTCACATTGACGGTTCCACGCATCGCTTTACGCCAGAGAAATCAATCGCCATTCAGGAAAATCTCGGCGCAGATATTATCATGGCGTTCGATGAATGTTCCGACCCAAACGACGTCGCGTACTCGAAGATTGCCATGGATCGGACTCATCGCTGGGCGGAGCGTTCCCTGCGCGCCAAGACGCGACAAGACCAAGCCCTATTTGGAATCGTGCAAGGCGGAGTGAATCCAAGCCTCAGGGAAGAATCCGCGAAGTTTATCGCATCGCTCAATACGCCCGGCATCGCCATCGGCGGACTTTCCGTTGGCGAAACGAAAGACGAAATGCACGAAACGCTTGACGTGGTTACGCCGATTCTGCCCGAAGAGAAACCGCGTTACCTAATGGGAGTCGGCACGCCCGAAGACATCATCAACGGCGTGGCGCGCGGCATTGATATTTTTGACTGCGTGCTGCCGACCCGCCTCGCGCGGCATCATTCCGCGTTTGCGCCCGAAGGCAGGCTCAATATGATGAACGCGACTTTCGCCAGAGACGAGCGTCCCATAGATGAAACCTGCGACTGCTACGCCTGCCAAACGTTTACCCGCGCGTATATTCGACATCTCATCGTCGCAAAAGAATTGCTGGCGGGAACTTTGTTATCCATTCACAACCTTCGCGCGTTGATTCGCTTGGTAGAATCTTTGCGCGCGTCTATAATGGATAATACCTTTGAAGCGAAGTCGAAAGAGTTGCTGACTCAATGGCAAAGCAACGCGAAGCGCGCCTCAAAGACCGAGATAAAAGTATGAAAAAAGATTCCCCTGAAACATCCATAGAACAACGTTTGTCGGGTTCTTTCCTCAGCCGTTTCTGGCAGGAACTCTTCCGAAATACGGGGCAATATCCCATCGCAATTCTTTTAATCGAATCGCTCACCGAAAAATGGGATTACCTGACCAAGCCCGATATGTACATCCTCATCCCGTCCACGCTTTTGCAGGCGTATTGGATCGCGTCCGCGCAGAAACGCTCCCCCTGGCGGCGGTTTCTTGGAAACTTGATTGCGCCCGCCGTTTATTCGCTTGGCGAAATCGCCATCGAAGGCGCAAAGTTTTTCAATAAGCCGCATCACGGCGCGTACTGGGTCTTCGCAATTTTGATCGGTCTCTTGCAGGCGCTCCAAAGCGGAAAGCCCTCCGCCGCTTCAAACGCGCTTCTGGTCGCCGAAAATGTCGTCCGTTCGCAAATCCTATTTGCGGGTTACGCTATTTTTGAAAGTTATACAAACCCCAAGAACCTTATCTTTTCGTTGAGTTTTTTCAGCGATGAATCCCATGTTTTGATGGGGCTCGCGACCTTGATCCTTGGGCTTTCTGCGGGCGCTGCCGACGTCACCGCGCGGAATTACCTTGCCATTTTGCAGGAAACCGCCGGAAAATTGAAGACCTATTCCGAATGGCTTTTGGGACGCAACCTGCTTGGGCGCGCGATTAATGACCCAACTTCAATGACCCTCTCGCGCCAGACGCGCACGGTCATGTTTATGGATATTCGCGGATTTACCAGTTGGAGCGAAAAACACCCGCCCGAAGAAGTCGCCTCTTTGTTGAACGGATATTATTGGACGGTGGAACAACTGCTCGAAAATTTTCAGGCAATCAAATATAAATTCACCGCCGACGAAGTGATGGCGGTATTCATAGACGCAAACGAAGCCGCGCGCGCCGCGCTTGCAATCCGCGCGCGAATTGCGAGCCACCTTCAACGCAACGCGCTTGGCGCGGGGATTGGTCTGCATACGGGTTCGGTGGTCGAAGGGCTGCTGGGCGCGAAGCATGTCCGCTTCTATGACGTTATCGGCGATACGGTCAACACCGCGTCGCGCATCGAAAAAGATTCAAACGCGGGCGAACTCTGGGTATCCGAAAATACGCGCGCGCAACTCGAAAATCCATCCATTAGCGGGGAGAAGGAAATATCCGCGAAGGGAAAAGAAATTCCGTTGAAGGTATATCTAATTCAATGACTCTCATCCGCGCTGTTATTCTTGGCATTGTTCAAGGTTTGACCGAATTTATTCCCGTTTCGTCCACCGCGCATTTGCTCGTCGCCGAAAGACTTTTGGGGCTTCCTTCTGACGAAGGGACTTTTGCGTTTTCCGTGATTATCCAACTTGGGACGGTGGTTGCGCTGCTTGCGTTTTTTTGGAAGGACATCTGGCAGATTACCGCAGCCTTTGTTCTGGGACTCAAAAACCGCAAACCGTTTGAGGATTTTCATGCGCGGCTCGGCTGGCTGGTGATTGTCGCAACCATCCCCGCGCTTATTGCGGGATTTTTATTGAAGGACGTCGTTCAAAATAGGTTCGGCGACCCGTTTACGCAGGCGGGCGTCCGCTTGTTGGTGACGGCTGCGCTGCTGGTTGCGGTGGAATATTTCGATAGGGGCGCGCGCCCGCTCGAATCCGCGACGTGGCTGGACGCGCTCGCGGTGGGATTCTTTCAGGTGTTGGCGATTTTCCCCGGCGCGTCGCGCTCAGGCTCGACCATTGCGGGCGGCATGGCGCGCGGATTAGACCGACCCTCTGCGGCGCGTTTTGCCTTCCTCATGTCCGCGCCGATTTTGCTCGCCGCCGGCGGATACGAAACCCTGCAAGCGCTTGCCTTCCCGAACATCGGCGAACTGCTTCCATATCTTGCCGTTGGTTTTATCGTCGCCGCAGTTGTCGGGTGGATTTCGATCAAATGGCTGCTGGCGTATATTGGCAAACATCCGCTTTATATTTTTGCCGTCTACTGCGCGGCGGTCGGCGCATTGGTTTTGATTTTCAGGTAATCGCCTGCAAATTTACGCGACATTATGAAACAAATCTCCCGCCGCGTTCTCTGCGTTTTTGCGTTTCTTCTTCTCTCGTCGTGCCAAGCGCCGACTCCCTCGGCGCAGACTCAAGTTGTGACCGCGTACGCCACGTCTGCCGCGCAATATTGGCTGACGGAACTTTACGCCTGCGCCGCGAATTCTTCAGTGACGCTGAATCTCGACGCGCGCGACCCCGATATTTTTTTGCAAATCGGCGAGCCGAATAGCATGACTTCTCTCGCATATAAAATCGGCGAGGAGGAAATTATGGTCGTCGCAAACAACGCCAACGCCATTGCGAATTTATCTTTGCGCGAAACGCAGCAAATCTTTTCGCAGGAGAATCCCGCGGCGCAGGTTTGGGTTTTCGCTTCGGGCGAGGATATTCAACGGGCGTTCGATCAACTTGCCATGCGCGGAATCCGCGTCGTTTCTTCGGCGCGGGTGGCAGCGAGCGCGGACCAAATGTCTGCGCGCGTCGCCGCCGAATCCAGCGCAATTGGAATCCTCCCAAAGCGCGGGCTGAACGACGGCGTACATGAAGTTTTTTCTGCGGGCGCGGTTCCCGTTTTGGCGGTCGCAAAAACAGAACCGCAGGGAATCATCGCCGAATTGATCGCGTGTTTGCAGTAGGGGCGAACCGTCCGACTTTCCAAACAAATCTGTATTTTGCAATAAACCGCGCGATAGCGGTAGAATTAAGAAAATGTCATCATCTCTCATTGAACTTCGCAACGTTTCAAAAACCTACTCTACCGCCGCAGGCGATTTTATCGCCTTAACCAATGTCAACCTCGATATTGAAGCGGCGGAATTTTTGGGTATTGTGGGGAAGTCGGGCGCGGGGAAATCCACCCTGCTCAATATGATTAACGGCGTGGACCAACTCACCAGCGGCGAAGTCGTCGTCAACGCCGATAATAAAAAAATCTCGGTGCATGAAATGGACGAAGGCGCGCGCGCGTTGTGGCGCGGAAAAAACATGGGTGTCGTCTATCAATCGTTTCAACTTTTGCCCATGTTGACGCTGGTCGAAAACGTGATGCTGCCGATGGACCTTGCCGATCACTTGCATCCGCGCCGCTCGAGAGAACGCGC
>JAQTWR010000275.1 GCA_028689195.1 Anaerolineales bacterium
GGATTGGCGCGGGATTTATCCCCGACGTGCTGAACACGAAAATTTACGATGAAATCATCCGCGTCAAAAGCGACGACGCGTTTCAAACTGCGCGGCGCATGGCGCGCGAAGAAGGATTGTTGGTGGGCATCTCATCGGGCGCGGCGACTTGGGCGGCTTTGCAGGTGGCGAATCGCGCGGAGAACGCGGGAAAATTAATCGTGGTTATCATCCCGTCGTTCGGCGAGCGTTATCTATCCACGCCTTTGTTCGCAGACTTGGCGGAATAACAACAATCCCTGACAGGTTTCAAAAAGCCTGTCAGGGATTGAGTTTATAAAAGCGAGGCAAAATGTTCAAAACTATTCGCAACGATATTCAATCTGTTTTAGATCGAGACCCCGCCGCGCGCAACGCTTTCGAGGTGATGTTATGCTATTCGGGATTGCACGCCATTTGGGCGCATCGCTTGTCGAACAAACTATGGCGGCGCGGATTTAAACTTCTTGCGCGTTGGATTTCTCAAACAACGCGCGGACTCACGGGAATTGAAATCCATCCGGGCGCGACGATTGGACAAAATTTTTTTATTGATCACGGCATGGGAGTCGTCATCGGCGAGACGGCGGAGGTCGGCGAAAACGTCACCTTGTATCATGGCGTGACGTTGGGCGGAACGAGTTTGAATAAAATCAAACGCCATCCCACGCTCGAAGATAATGTCGTAGTAGGCGCGGGCGCGAAGGTGCTGGGCGCAATTACCATCGGCGCAAACAGCCGTATCGGCGCCAACGCGGTGGTGGTTCGCTCCACGCCGCCCGATTCGGTCGTGGTCGGCGTGCCGGGGCAAATTGTGGTGCGCGAACATGCAATTCATTTGCCCAACGAAAAAGTGGATTTGGAACACGGCAACCTGCCCGATACCATCGGCGAGACTTTGGCTATCTTAATCGCGCACGTCGAGTCGCTGGAGAAGCGCGTCAACGGCGGAACTTACGGTCCCGCTTTGCGCGCCCCCGAACACGGCATTTGGCACGCGGAAGATTTTGCAATCTAATTGCGGCTAAAAAATAGTACAGCGTAAATTAACCCAAGTTGCTACCATGTTTTCTGGGTAAAAAAATCTCAGACCCTTGCCACAGATTTCACCGATTTGCGCGGATTTTTTTTCAAATTAGTGAAAATCCGTGTAATCCGTGGCAAAAGAACTAAAAAAACTGGTAAAGGTGGCAACTTGCGTTAAATTAAGTCTTTTTGTTTTTTTTCTCTTGCCAATGTCATTCCGAGCGGAGCGAGGAATCTTTACGATAGTCTCAAAGACCCTTCGCTAACGCTCAGGGCGACAACTTGACGGGGATTTTAGAAGTTTCGATTACTTTCTTTACGGTGTAATAGGCTCTTCAGGAAGCGCCGTGATAAGCCGCAACCCGTAACGCGACATTAATGTCGCGCCGCTACAGGTAGCTAAAAAATAAATTCGCTGACGAATTCCACATCGTGCGAAGATTCAACTTCCACAGCCAGCGAAAGCGCGGGAGATTTTTGTCCGTAGGTTTGCGAGACCCAGCCTTCGTAGGGCTTTACGTCGCGCTGCCCGTAGATTAGTTCGCCCGCGCGGACGAGGGAAAAACTCGCGGCTTCGGTCTTCGGCGCGGAATTTACGACAAGCGTTATCCATCCCTGCGGCGATTTCAGACGAATCTCAAATCCAAATTCTCGATTCTCGATTTTCCATTCATAGTCGGGCAGCAGCCAATGCAAACGAAAAACCCGTTTTTGATTTTTGTACACGGTCATTTCGTCGCGGATAACCCAGCGTTCGTCGCGGTACGCGGCGACGGTGCGCTCGTGTTTTACGCTGCGGAGTCTGTAATGCGCGCGCGCGCAGCTCAAAATATTTTCGTCGGTTGCGATGATATTCTTTGAATACGCGTTGACCCAATCGAGCGCCATGAATTTTCCCGCCCGCGTCGTTTGGTCTTGCCCGTCAATCGTCACCGTGTTGTGAACGCGCGTTGCCGTCAGCGGGTTATCCCAGGGCGGCTCGGCGTTGTACATATATGTCCCCGCGTCCTGCGCGATGTTCAGCCCGCGCCGCCAGAGATCAAGGTGGAGTTGATCTGCGTGCGCGAGCCGACTCTTGAACGCGGACGCGCGCAGATGCGCCCACGAATTTTTTCCGTGAATATTGTCAATTAGATAATCTTCAGAATTGATCACGCGCTCGTTGGCGGGCAGGTTCAGCCAGAGCGACATTTCATCCCAAGCGCCGGCGGGCAGGTTCGTTTTCAAAAACGCGCGCGCGGCTGCCTGCACGGTGGGGCGGTAATCGCGGAAGTCGGAAACGCTGAGCGGTAGAATCAGCGCTCCGTCGTTGGAACCAAAATTGGGGGTATGTCCCGTCGCGGTATCGAGCATGGAGAATAACCAATGGCTTGATCGGCTTAGGGCTTGGATCGTATTCGCGGGGAAGACATCCCGTTTGATGAAATTAATCCACAGGGCGGTTTGCAGCATGACGCGGTGATAGTTGACGCTGTGTTGAATATATTCGCCGTAGCCGCTGATTTGACTTTGCAGCGCGTCATTGAGCCGCCGCCAGCCAAGCGCGCGCCATGTTCGATTTTTCAGCAGCAAGCCAGCCGTATATAACGCGGCGGATTCTGTGACAAGGTGATTGTTGTTTTGCGAACGCGCATACGCGAGCGTGAGCGCGACGCGCGATGCGTGATGCGCGATGGATTCGACGAGCCGCGTTTTTTGTTCTTTGGCGGAGGGGAAGACGCGAAGCGCCCAGACGAAGGCGATGAGGCGGAGGGCGACTTCCTGCCCGTTCATCCAATGCGCGCCGACATCGGCGGGGTTTGACGCGCTGAAGATTTCAAAATATTTCCAGAAGGTTTCGGCGTATTTATGATCTTGCGCGATATGATAGGCGCGTCCTAAAACGAACGCCCAGCCGAAACGCGCAGGCTCCCAAATCAATTTTATGTCGCCGTCGAGTTTGATTTTGCCCGTTTCAAAATCCGTCCAGTGCGCGGGGAGCCAGTCGCCTGTCAGTTTGATTTCGGCAAGTTCGCCGCCAAACATGCGAAATTTCCCCGCGACGATTTCTTCGGCTTCCTGGATTAGTTTTTCTTTCCCGTCTTCGCCGAGCGTTTGCAGGAGCGATTCGCGCGAAGGGAGGTCGAAGAGCGCGTCGAAGGGCGGGAGGCGGAGGTCGGCGGGGGCTTTTGTCCGCTTGTAATGACCTGTCTTCAACCCGAGTTTGTAGAGCGCGTAAAGGGATAGTTGGCGAAGCCCAAGTTGGGCGATGATTTTGAAAATGCGTGTGAGAGAATTCATAGGAGGCTCTTGGTTGGGGAATTGTACCTGTTTGCGTAAAAGACGGCGGCGTAATCACTTGCCACATATCGAGGGACATAGTAAACTTTGCGCCATGAAATTCAAACCCGATTTCCCAATGGTGATAGATACCATGGTCATGCAAATGGCGATGTCTCACCGCGTCGGGAAAGCGCGTTAGGGTTTCTACACCTGAATACGACGGGCTGTCCATGACGCGGGCAGTCCGTTTTTGTTTTTGCCTGCGGCGTTGATGGTTGACGGTTGGTAGTTGACCGTTCACCGCCAACTGTTAACCACCAACTATTGATACGGAGTTCACCATGACCGAAAATATCTTAATCGCCGTCGCCTGGCCCTATGCCAACGCCGAAATCCACGTTGGAAATTTGACCGGCTCTCATTTGCCCGGGGATATTGTCGCGCGTTATCATCGCTTGAAGGGGAATAAAGTTTTGATGATTACGGGAACTGATTCGCACGGCACGCCCGTGACCATGAGCGCGGATAAACTCGGCAAGCCGGTGGAGGAAGTGTACAAGTCATATCACGAAGGCTTTATTGATCTGTTCAAGCAGATTGGCATTAGCTATGACCTGTACACATCCACGCATACCGAGAATCATTTCAAGGTTTCGCAGTCCATCTTTTTGGCGTTGCAAAAGAACGGATTTTTATTCACCAAAATCGAGCCGCAGTGGTTCTCGCCCGGGTTGAGTCGCTTCCTGCCCGACAGATATATCGAAGGGACGTGCTACATCTGCGGCGATGAAAACGCGCGCTCCGATCAGTGTGACAAATGCGGCAACGTGCTTGATCCCGCAAAGTTGGTCAATCCGCGCTCGAAGGTGGCGGGCGATACCTCGTCGCCTGAACTGCGCGAGACCGAACATTTTTATATTGACTTTTCCAAACTCGAACCCGATGTCAAGAAGTTTTTGAACGAGCGCGCCGAACACATGCGCGATACGGTGCTGGGCGAGTCGCTGCGCAAGATCGAAGCCGAGGGACTCAAACCGCGCGCCATCACCCGCGACCTCGATTGGGGCATTCCCGTCCCCGTTGAGGGTTGGGACGGCAAGTGTCTCTATGTTTGGTTCGAGGCGGTCATCGGATATTTGTCCGCGCCGATCGAGTGGGCGCAAATTTCCGGGGACAAAGAAGCCTGGCGCGAGTGGTGGACGAATCCCGCGGCGAAGCAGTTCCACTTTATTGGCAAGGATAATATCTTCTTCCACAC
>JAQTWR010000276.1 GCA_028689195.1 Anaerolineales bacterium
AGTCCGCGCTGCGCGGAGCGAATATCAAATTCAAGAAACGCTTTGGCTATGTGGAACAATCCGCTAAAAAGCGGGGACGTAATCTATCGGATATGACGTTGGAAGAGATGGATGCGTTTTGGAACGAAGCGAAAAAGTTGGGAATGTAATCTCTACAAAAATTCCGCAGAGCGCTCTGCGGAATTTTTGTAGACTATACGGTATTTTGCTTTTGTCGCTTTATCAGTTGACTGACGCCAAATCCAAAGATCGCTACTCCCAAAATCAACCCGCCGAAGTTCCCGAGAAATTCGCTGACGATCTCCCACTGACTGCCGAAGGCGTATCCCAGCCCGCCGTAGAGAATGATCCATGTGACTTCGCCTGCAATGTCGTAGAGTATAAAGCGGGAGTATTTATATCCGCTGCCGCCTGCGATTAAATTTGTAGGAATTGCAATCGCGGTGACAAGCCAGCGGGTAAAGAAGACCGCGAGTCCGCCTTGTTTGTTGAACGAATCGCGCGCGCTGATCCACGCGGGAGAAGCTCCAAAGCGGTGGTGAATCCAGTCTTTGGCGAAATAACCGATGGCGTAGCTAAGCGTATCTCCAATTACGGCGCCTGCTAATCCAAGCGCGGAGGCGTGCAGCCAGTCTATAAATCCCTGCTGACTGAACGCTCCCGCCGCAATGACGACAACCGACGCGCCTATGGGAAGACCGAGCGCGCCGAGCAGGAGAATTAATCCAATCAACGGGGCGCCGTAGTTGATGACCTGGGTTAGAAGAAAATCGCTCATGGTCTTGGGGTGGCGGGGAAATGCGGCGGCGGTTCTTGCTTTTGCATGGATTGAACGGCGGCTTGAACGTGCGCGAGTATCACGCCGCTCTGGTCGGGATAAAATTCGTCGTTTAACTCCTTCAAACTCTTTTTGCGATTTTCTCTATCGGCGAGTCCCAGCGATTTGAAAAGCGCGTCGGGCGGGACGTTGTACATTCGCGCTACATACGGCACGGTCATCCAGTCGCGAATCAAAGCGATGTCGGTTTGGTCTGCGGGCGGCGGTTTTCCAAATGGACCCGCGCCGCGCATCCGCATGACGGAGCGTATCGCGCGCATCCCAAAAAAGATCATCGCCGCCGCGCCGATTACGATAAAAATAAAGGTAAGGATTTTTTGTTTCTTGGTCATAGTTTCCTTTTATATATGGATTTTACATTTATAAGAAATGGAAAGTATAAAGAAATGATGTGCAAATAATAAAGAAGCGCAACCTCTTTCGAAGCGGCGCTTGCTGGTTACTGTTCACTGATCACTGGCAATTAATCCCTCCACTCCAATTCAAAGTTGCCGATGTGAACCGTATCTTCTTCCTCCACGCCCGCTTTACGCAGGGCTTCGTCAATGCCGAGACGTTCCATCAATTTTTGGAAGCGGCGCAGCGAGCCGTCATGCTCCCAGTACGTCATCTTTGCGGAGCGTTCGATGGCGACGCCTGTCACGCGCCACTCATGTTCGTCTTCGCGGACAATCTCAAACTGATTTGGGTCAACGTCGGGCGTGTAAATGGGCAGCGTTTCTTCCAGCGTTTCTTCGGGTAGGTCGGAGAGCATTTGATACGCGGCGATGAGTATCTCGCGCGTATTGGTGCGCGCCATTGCCGAGGCGGTGATCAAATTCACTTTTTGCTTTTTGAAACTTGCCTTGATTGCCTTCAGCCTTTCCTGCACCTCGGGCTGGTCAATTTTGTTTAAGACCACAATCTGCGGCTTGGCGCCCAGTTTTGGATCGAACAGCGATAGCTCGTTGTTGATCTGACTGTAGTCAGCCAGCGGGTCTTCGGATAATCCGTCAATCATGTGGATCAATACGCGGGTGCGTTGAATGTGACGCAGAAAATCGTGACCGAGTCCCGCGCCTTCCGCCGCGCCTTCGATTAATCCCGGAATATCGGCAAGCACCACGGTAACGTCATCGTCAATATTTGCCACGCCGAGATTTGGCTCCAGCGTGGTAAAGGGGTAATCGCCGATCTTCGGCTTTGCATTGGTCAACACCGAAAGCAACGTGGATTTTCCCGCGTTGGGCAAGCCGATGACGCCAATATCGGCAATCAGTTTTAATTCGAGGCGCAGCGACCTTTCTTCGTATGGTTCGCCGCGTTCTGCTGTGCGCGGCGCCTGATTGCGGGCTGTGGCGAAATGCTGGTTGCCGAGTCCGCCGCGCCCGCCTTTGCACACGAGCAGGCGTTGCCCCGCTTCGGTTAAATCGCCGAGCAGGTCGCCCGTATCCGCGTCGAAAATCACCGTGCCGGGCGGAACATAAATGACGAGGTCTTTTCCGCCGCGTCCTGTCATTTGCGAGCCGCCGCCATTTTTGCCGTCTGGCGCGTTGAATTTTTCATTCTGCCGAAACGCAGAAAGCGTGTTGAGCGTTGCTTTTACCTCAAAAACGAGATCGCCGCCTTTGCCGCCGTCGCCGCCGTCGGGTCCGCCCAACGGCACAAATTTCTCGCGGCGAAAGTGCATCATGCCGTCGCCGCCTTTTCCTGATCGTACGTGAATCGTTACTTGGTCTATAAACATGTTGGTTAATTAGTCTCTTGGTCGTTAGTTTTTTTATCTTTGTGATTATAGCCGATTAAAACATTAAGGCTTCGGAATCCAAATTCCGAAGCCTTAATGGGCAGCGGAATAAATTATTTGACCAATTTCCACGCGGCGGGTAGAACCAACGCGGCGGCGATTAACTTGATTGCGTCGCCAGCTAAAAATGGGAGCAATCCCAATGTGATCGCTTTGCTTAAACTTCCCAGCGCGATGGCGAGCCACGAAATTCCGCAGGCGTAAATAATCGCTGTGCCGATTAAAAATGGGATGAAGGAAGTATACGCGTTGCGTTCCAATCCGCGTTCCGCGAGGATGCCGATAAAATACGCCGCGACGATGAATCCCATCAAATATCCGCCTGTCGCGCCGATGACGACGCTAACGCCATGCGCGCCGCCCGCGAAGAAGGGCAGCCCGATCATTCCTTCTGCAAGGTACAACGCGAGCGCCGCCGCGCCGCGTTTTGAGCCGAGCGCCGCGCCGACGAGCAGCGCTCCGAAAGTTTGTCCAGTGATGGGGACGGGCGTAAACGGGAGCGGAATTTTAACTTGCGCGAGAGCCGCGACAAACAGCGAGCCGACGACGATTAAAAATAAATCGCGCAGCCAATTTGCGGCGCGTGGAAAATAGCGAATTGAAAGGGTGGGGGCAAGCGTGGTCATTTCTATCTCCTTTTGTGGTTTCGCAGATAGAACACTTGAATTCGGAAAAGGTTTGCTATAAAAGTGACAGTCATCTTTAAGATGACTGTCACTTTTGTTTACTCGCCGATAATCTTTACCAGCGCGCGTTTTCGTCGCTTGCCGTCGAATTCCCCGTAAAAGATTTGCTCCCAGGTTCCAAAATCCAATTCGCCGTTGGTGACCGCCACCACCACTTCACGCCCCATAATTTGACGCTTCATGTGCGCGTCGGCGTTGTCTTCGCCCGTGTCGTTGTGGCGGTATCCGCTGACAGGTTCGTGCGGCGCGAGGCGTTCCAGCCATTTATCGTAATCGTGATGCAAGCCGCTTTCGTCGTCGTTGATGAATATCGAGGACGTGATGTGCATGGAGTTCACAAGTCCGTCGCAATTACCACTTCCAACTTTCTCCGAATCTGGTTTTACTCTTATCCAGTTCAAAACCTTCCACAAGCCAGTCAAATAAGTAACTTGATTTCAAAATCTCCTTCGCCTATGTAGGGAGATTTTTCATTCCCCAATAATTTTTACTAACACCCGTTTACGGCGTCGTCCATCGAACTCGCCGTAGAAGATCTGCTCCCAGGGACCAAAGTCAAGTTTGCCTTCGGTGACGGCAACAACGACTTCACGCCCCATGATCTGACGCTTCATGTGCGCGTCGGCGTTGTCTTCGCCCGTATCATTATGGCGGTATCCACTGACAGGTTCATGTGGGGCAAGTTTTTCCAACCAGCGATCGTAATCCTGGTGCAAACCTGATTCGTCGTCGTTAATGAAAACGGAAGCGGTTATATGCATTGAGCAAATCAAAATAAGGCCCTCTTGCACTTTGCTTTCATGCAGCGCTTCTTCCACTTGCGGGGTGATATTGACAAACCCGCGCCGTGTGGGTAGGTGGAAAATCAATTCTTTGCGATGGGATTTCATAGGCGCCTCTCAGTTTATTTTATTCTCACGATTGTACTTTACTTTGACATTTACCGTCTCAATGGCAAAAGAGCGTCAGATTTTTTCAGAATTTTCATCGCCTTGTTAGGATGATCATCATCTGTCCCCTAAATTTATGACCAGAAACGCGCTAATTTGTCTTTCAACTCCGCGATGTTTTGTACTACTTGATAGCCTTGCCAGTGCGAGGGGAACAATTGGCGATAGCGAGCCTGAGTGAAACGGTCATCAATCAATATGATGATTCCTCGATCCGTTTCCGTACGAATAACCCTGCCGGTTGCCTGCTGCAC
>JAQTWR010000277.1 GCA_028689195.1 Anaerolineales bacterium
CGCCTTTTTGAATGGCTTGCTCAAATGACGGCAGGGTATTTTCCGGCGCATGGGCAAGGTCGCCGCGACGAGCGAGAACGATAGGTGTGGGGAAATTTTGAAGCATCGGCTAATTTACCCGCCTCTTCCAAGCGCCTTCAAGATAACCTGCGGATCATCCGTGAACATGCCATCCACGCCCCATTCTTGAAGTTTGAGGGCTTCTTCGGCAGTATTGACCGTCCACGTATGCACGCGGCGGCCGAGGCGATGCACGCGCAAAATCTTTTCCTTGCTGGTAATGGAAATATGCGGATGCAAGGCATTATATAAACCGAAGGTGAACTCAAATGCGCGCGACCAAATTCCCAACCTTGTAAGCAATCCGCGTGAAACTTCAGGGAGAGCCTGCGCGACGATTCCCAAATTATAGCGAAGGAAAGACGAGAAGATGATCTGCTCTTGGTTGTTGTGTTTCTTAACTAATTCGCATACTTTTAAAGCCAACCCATTGAGCGGGGTATTGTAATTAGTTAGTTCAATGTTAATGAGTTTATCCCTGCCGACCGTTTCAAATACCTCTTCTAGTAAAGGGACTTTTGTGCCGCGAAATTCTTCGCTAAACCAGCTGCCTGCGTCTAGTTGACGGATGGCGTCAAATTTCATTGACGCAACCCGTCCCTTGCCATTTGTAGTACGGTTTACAGTGGCATCGTGCATCACGATGATGCGCCCATCGGCGGTAAGTTTCGCGTCAAGTTCCACGCCGTCGGCGCCTTTTTGGATGGCTTGCTGAAATGCCGGGAGGGTGTTCTCAGGCGCATGGGCAAGATCGCCGCGATGCGCGAGAATAATAGGGGTGGGAAAATTTCGAAATGTCATGTTAAATATCCACAAAATAGGCTTTGCATGCGTTGTCTATCATCTCGCGCGACATGGCCGGCGCGACGGAGAGATAAGCGGCAATGTCAATGATTTGGTCGCACAAGTCGCGCGGATGCGAGGCGCGCAGTTTGCGGTTGCGCTTGATGTACCATTCCTGCAAGAGATACGCCAAGCCTTGATCGTTATATTCCACTTTTTTATCCAGCGCGACGCGCTTGAAAATCTCGCGGTATTCTTCAAAAGATGGGTCGGTCACTTCGATTTTGTGACGCAGGCGGCGCAGGAAGGCTTCGTCTACCAAGTCTTTTGGCGGGAGGTTTGTAGAGAAGACAATCAACACGTCGAAGGGGACTTCCACTTTGCGCCCCGTATGCAGGCGCAGGTAATCTACGCGGTTTTCGAGCGGAACGATCCAGCGGTTGAGCAGGTCGCGCGGGCGCACTTGCTGGCGACCGAAGTCGTCAATCAACAAAATGCCGCCGTTGGCTTTCACTTGAAACGGCGCTTCGTAAACTTTGGTGGTGTCGTCGAAAACGAGGTCAAGTCCTTCCAAAGTCAACTCGCCGCCGACGACGATGAAGGGTCTGCGGATTTTGACCCAGCGCGGGTCGCGGCGCGAACTTGCGCGTAACGCGCCCGTGTTGCCCGTTCCGCCGCCCGTCGTGTCGTCGGGCGCAATGCTGTGGCTGACCGCGTCGTACACTTTGATGACCTGCCCGTCCAAATACAAGGCGTAGGGAATGTACATGCTCTGGCTTAATACCAAATTGCCGAAAGCGCGCGCGATGCTGGTCTTGCCGTTGCCGGGAGGTCCGTACATAAAGATGGACGAACCCGAATTGAGCGCGGGTCCAAGCCGTTGAAAAATACCTTCCCCGATAATCATCTTGGAGAGGAGTTGGCGCATACTGCGCGCGGTGACGGTCATGCGTCCGCTTTTTTGGCGGCGGATGGCTTCGTTGTAAACGTCAAACGGAACGGGAGCGGGTCCCGCGTATTGACTTCGGTCGAGCGCTTCGCGCGCGCGCAGGATTCCCGCGCTGGTGATGCCGAAGTTGTACGCGCCGTCGCCGCCCAGTCCGCCTTGCGAAGATTTGACTTCGATGAATTTTTCCTGTTTAAGCGCCGACAGCAATTGATCGGTGACGCCCGAAAGCGGCAGGCAAATTTCTTCGGCAATCTTGAACCCCGTCATATATCCGCGAAAATACAGGACTTTGAGAATCAGGTCTTGCAGCCAAAGCGGCGAGAGTCCCGTATCGTCGAGGCTGGTCACGGGCGGGGGCGAAAAACCGCCAACGGGCGCGGAAGATTGTTGGGCTTGTTGTTGAGGTCTAATCATATTGAATACCATCCAAGATCAAACGGGGATTAGCGGACTCTTTCAAAACTTTTAGCAGATTATACTTCTTTTCGTTTATAATCCGATTAACATGAAACTAACAATCATTATCCCCGTTTACAATGAAGTTGAAAATATCCAAATCGTTTTAAAGCGCGTGCAGGAGCAAAAAATAGCCCATGAAATCGTCGTAGTAGACGACGGTTCAAAAGACGGCACGCGCGAAATTTTGAAAACGCTGGATGGCAAAGACGGCGTGCGCGTCATCTTGCACGAGAAGAATAAAGGCAAGGGCGCGGCGGTGCGGACAGGCATGGAAGCGGCAAAAGGCGACGTGCTGTTGATTCAAGACGCAGACCTCGAATACGACCCGCGCGACATCCCCAGTTTGTTGACTCCAATCGAGGAAGGAATCGCAGACGTGGTTTACGGTTCGCGCTTTTTGGGGCGCGCGCATCGCGTGACGATGTTCTGGCATCTGGTCGCAAATAAATTATTGACTCTGATGACGAACGTTCTGTACAACACCATCCTCACAGATATGGAAACGGGGTACAAAGTTTTCCGCCGCGAGATATTAAACGGAATGACCCTGCGCTCGAATAGTTTCGACTTTGAACCCGAATTCACCGCCAAGATTCTCAAACGCAAATTGCGAATCTTTGAAGCGCCGATCACCTTCAATCCGCGCGATTACGCGCAGGGCAAAAAAATCAAATTACACGACGCTTTTGCCGCAGTGTGGACTTTAATCAAATATCGGTTTGTAGAGTAACGAACCACTATTGCGCGGCAAAAAAGCTGCAGTAATGGTTTTATCAAATGGCAAGGCAAGAATAACGCGACGTAAATGTCGCGTTATTCAGTATCATTCAAAAATCCGCCGATCTTATTTAGCGCAGATTGGCAAATAAAAAAAACGGAGGGTTTAACAGTTATGAAAGCGTATTGTATTTTATCGTTTAGACAATTAGAATAAAAGTACCTATCCGTTTAGCACGGAATAATATGCCTATCTTCGAGATATACCCGCCACATCTTACAAACGCCCTTGCGCGCCTCAAAACCGGCGATCATCTCTGTTTAATTTATGAAACGCGCAAAGAACAATTCGCCGCCGCCGCGCCCTTCATGCGGATTGGATTGGAACGCGGCGAGCAGTGCATTTACATCGCCGACGAAAACACCGCGCGCGCGGTCACAAACGCGCTGCGCGCAGACGGGGTGAACACTAAAGCCGCGCTCGCTTCGGGCGCGCTGACTATCGTTAGCAAACGGGAGACTTATCTCAAAGACGGATATTTCGACCCCGATGCGATGATCCGTTTTTTGGAAGAATCCGTTAACCGCGCGAAGGCGGAAGGCTATTCAGCTCTGCGCGTCACCGGCGAAATGACCTGGGCGCTGGGCGGCGACCTCGGCGCTGAACGTCTCATCGAGTACGAAGCCAAACTCAACTTCTTCATCCCCAAACACAACGCACTGGCAATCTGCCAATACAGCCGAAAGCGTTTCAATTCCGCCGTCATCCTCGACGTGCTGCGCACCCACCCGCTGGTGATTTACGGCGGAGCAGTTTGCCGCAACCCCCACTACATTCCGCCCGAAGAATTGTTGGGAGAGAAAAACGAGACGCAGGAAGTAGAGCGAATGCTGAAAAACCTGCGCGAAAGCGAGAAAGCGGAAAAATCCCTGCAAACGAGCGAAGAACGCTATCGGGCGTTGGCTGAATCTTCGACGGATATGATTTTTGTCATCGATTCCGCCGACCGCATCCAATACGCGAACGCGGCTGCGGCGCGCGTGATGGGCTGCCAGCCTCAGGAGCTCATTGGCAAACCGCGCGCGGATTTTTTTCCGCCTCAGACTTCCGAGCGACAAAAGCGAACGCTCCAACAGGCGTTTGAAACGGGGCTTCCCGTCTCTACCGAAGAAGAAAATATTTACCCCGACGGCGCGCGTTGGACCAGCACGCAGTTGGTTCCATTACGCAATTCGCAAGGCGAAGTAACCGCCGTGATGGGCGTTTCGCGCGATATAACCGAACGAAAACTGGCTGAGAAATCTATGGAACAGGCGCGGGCGCGCGCCGAACACAGCGAACGATCGCTGCTGGCGCTGAATCAGGCTGCCCAATCGGTGCAGAAAGCCCTCACGCCCGAAGAGATTTATCGCGCCATTGGAGAAGAAGTAGTCAAACTGGGGCATCAAGCCTCCATCTATCGCCTGAATGACGAGAATAACTCCTTGAGTTTTGCCCACCTCACTTTCGCGCCCGATTTACTCCATCGGGCTGAAAAACTGAC
>JAQTWR010000278.1 GCA_028689195.1 Anaerolineales bacterium
CAGCGTGTTGCTCTGATCCACGAATTGAATCTCAAACGCCTTGGCGAAGTTTTGCCCAAAGTAATGCGAAGTGCCAGATTGCAGCGCCTTCTTGTCTTGCATCATGCCTTCGATGGAAGTGGTGATTTGCGCGCCCGCGAATCTTACGGTCTCGATTTTTGTGCCTTTGAATACAGGCAGCGCGGCTTCGTTCACCGCGAAATCCTGATAAACGTCGAGCATACGATACATCTCTTCGATCGCTTCTTCTTTGGTCGCGTGCGCGGTGTGACCTTCCTGCCAATAGAATTCGGCGGTGCGCAGGAAAAGTTTGGTGCGCAGTTCCCAACGCATGACCGATCCCCATTGATTAATCAGGACGGGTAAATCGCGCCATGACTTAATCCACTTCGCGTACATGTGTCCGATGATGGTCTCGGACGTGGGGCGCACGACCAGCGGCTCTTCGAGTTTTTCTCCGCCGCCATGAGTGACGACCGCGAGTTCAGGCGAGAAGCCTTCAACGTGCTCTTTCTCTTTTTCAAAGAACGACATGGGGATCAGCGTGGGGAATGCCGCGTTGACGTGACCCGTGTCTTTGAAACGTTTATCGAGCGCCGCCATGCAGTTTTCCCACAGCGCCCAGCCGTAGGGTTTGACGACCATACATCCGCGCACGGGGGCGTAGTCGGCGAGGTCTGCTTTTAGTACTAGTTGGTTGTACCATTCCGAAAAATCTTCCGAGCGGGGTGTTAATTTTTCTTCAGCCATGTTAACTCCAGATGATTAGAGATTAGATATTAGATGATTAGGTGCTAGGTGCATAGAGGTTTGACTAATCTCTAGTCTCTATTCTCTAGTATCTGCACCGCAGTTTTCACGTCTTCCGCAAAGTATAACAACTCGCGTTGGCGCAGGGGCATGTAACTTTCAAATTCGTTGAAGAACTGATCAAAAGTGGACTGCCAACCGCTCCCGACCAGTATTAGCGGCCTGGGAGGCAGGGACTCTACGATCATCAAATTCCACATGAGCGAGATTTCCGCCAATGTGCCTGCGCCGCCCGATAAAGCCATTGCCGCGTCGCAGTCCTCGATTAATCCCATTAAACGCGCGATGAGCGTTTTGTGTTTTCTTTCCTCGTTCACCCATTGATTCGCTTTCGCGCCGCGCCACGCTTCGATGTCCTCGCACGTTACGCCGATGACGTGTCCGCCGTTTTCAGACGCGCCGCGCGAGACGGCTTCCATCGTTCCCATGTAACCGCCGGTTAGAACGATATGTCCGCTTTGGGCAAGGAACGCGCCAAGTTCGCGGGCTTCTTCATAAGCCGCCGAGTCTTCCCTAGGTTGTGCGCCGCCGAATACTGTGATGTTCATGGTTATCCTTTGGGGAAGGGATTAGGTAATTAGTGATTAGGGACAATAACTTCCTGTTTCCTAATCACTAATTACCTTTCCTAACATCCCATTCTCTCTTTTGATTCACTTCAATCTTTTTCAACACGGCTTCTTCCAGGTCAATGCCTGAGACTGAAGCCAGTTGCAGCAGATATAACGTCACGTCCGCGAGTTCGCCGCCGAGTTCGTCTCTATCCTTGATTTCCTCGCCAAACTGAAAATGCTCCAAAATCTCAGCCGCTTCGATAGACAGCGATACCGCCAGATTGCGCGGCGTTTGCGGACGTTTGCTATCTGCCGCGTACCAGCCTTTGGATTTGACCAGTTCGTGCATTCGCGCGGTTAATTCCGCAATCGTTAATCTTTTATCGTCCATCGTCAATTTATCCATCGCCCAACACAAACAAAAACGGCTCGCCAAGTCTGGGAGCCGTTGGGATACGACAAATCGAACCTAGCCAGACCTGACAGATTCACAGAAACGAGGCAGCGGGTTCGGGTTCCTAATCATGCCGCCGATTATAGCGGGGGGGCGCATGTTACGCAAGACCAAATTCAGGTATAATTTTTAGGTTCATTATTTCATCTATTGGAGGTGTTTTGGAAAAAATTATACGGGAAAGCAGCGCATGATCCTTCTAAAGAAGGATGACGAGGATAAGGGTTCTTCATCGCGAGATGGAGTTAATCTCAAAATTTGGAGATCTGACAGGTTTCCATAGAAGTCCGACTTGATAACTAACTATGATTCGCGATCATTCTGATTGACCAGCATCGCGGCGAAACCTGTCAGGTCTGATGAAAATGAGAAAAAATCGAAAGTTCAGCGGAAGCCCTTCGGATGCGCCATCATCCGTTCTCTTTCCCTCCAGTAAATAAAACTTTGCAGTCAACACGTCACAGGCAACTGCGCGGATAAATCTGCATGGAATGGCAAAACTCAAACCTCTCGCTTGCGCCGTGTCATTCTGAGCGCAGCGAAGAATCTCTGCGATTATTTTGGAGACCCTTCGCTGCCGCTCAGGGTGACATATAAACATCTCTTTTGCGTAAGGCGAGAAACAAAGTCTAAATCTGGAGGAACTCTCTTATGTGTGGAATCGTTGGATATATCGGACCGCGCGACGCGACGCCGATCATTTTGAATGGCTTGAAACGTCTTGAATATCGCGGATATGACTCTGCGGGCATCGCCATCGTCAATGGCGATCATATTGACTTGCGGCGCGACGCGGGCAAACTATCCCAATTGGTTGATTTAGTCGCAAAAGAACCCGTCAACGGCGCGCCGGGAATTGGTCATACGCGCTGGGCGACTCATGGCGCGCCGTCCGCGCGGAACGCGCATCCGCATGTGGGCAATTCGGGGAAAATTGTCGTTGTCCATAACGGCATCGTCGAAAATTTCATCGAACTCAAAGACGAACTCGTCAGCGAAGGCACGATCTTCAATTCAGAGACGGATACAGAAACTATTGTCCATCTCGCGGAGCATCATCAGGCGGGCGGCGCGAACTTTATCGAAACCGCGCGAAAAACTTTTCAGCAAATTGAAGGCGCGAACGTGGTGGTGTTGCTCTCCACTGAAGAACCCGACAAGATTGTCACGGCGCGTATTGGCAATGCGGGCGGCGTGGTCATCGGTTTGGGCGACGGCGAAAATTTCATCGCGTCGGATATTCCCGCCATTCTCGAACACACGCGCCGCGTCATCTTTTTGGAATCGCGTCAGATGGCGATTGTCACGCGCGATAGCGTGCGCATCGAAACCATCGAAGGCGAGGAGGTCAAACCTGAAATTCACGTCATTTCATTTGACGCGGTTTCCGCCGAGAAGGGCGAATATCGCCACTTCATGCAAAAAGAAATTCACGAGCAAGTCCGCGCGTTGACGGATACGCTTGCGGGTCGCGTGGATTTCAAAGCGGGGAAAATCCGCCTGCCCGAATTGAATCTCACTCCCGAACTTGCAAAACGCATTGACCGTATTTACATCACGGCTTGCGGAACGGCGGCGTATGCGGGCATGGTTGGAAAATACCTCATCGAAAAAATCGCGCGCGTGCCCGTTGAAGTGGTCATCGCGTCCGAGTTTCGTTACAGCGATCCAATCCTCGACGCGAACACGGTGGTGCTTGCCATCTCGCAATCGGGCGAAACCGCCGACACGCTCGCGGCGATGGAAGAAGGTCGGCGCAAGGGCGCGATTGTGTGGAGCATCGTCAACGCCATCGGCTCGCAAGCCATGCGCGTCGCGGACGGATTTATCTCCATGCAGACGGGACCTGAAATCGGAGTCGCATCTACCAAAGCGTTTACCGCCCCGCTGGTGGATCAATACATGCTGGCGATTTTGCTCGCTGATTTGCGCGGAGTTCTCGACGACGAGACTCGCCGCGCGCTCGTATCTGACCTGCGCCTCGTGCCTGACCTCGTCGGAAGAGTCCTCGACACCGAGCCGCAAATTGAAAAGGTCGCGCATGTGTTGAAAGATATTCGCGATTGTTTATATCTGGGGCGCGGAATCAACATGCCCATCGCGTATGAAGGCGCGTTGAAGTTGAAGGAAATTTCCTACATCCACGCGGAGGGTTACCCCGCGGGCGAGATGAAGCACGGTCCCATCGCGTTGATTGACAAGGATATGCCCGTGTTGTGCATCGCGCCGAAAGACCCGTGGCACGAAAAGATGATTTCGCAAATTCAACAGGCAAAAGCCCGCGACGGTATTGTCCTTGCGGTTGCGACCGAGGGAGACGAGCAGGTATCTGATATGGCTGATTATGTGCTGTGGATTCCCGAAGCGCCGTGGATGTTATCTCCTATTGTGACGGTGCTTCCGCTGCAAATGCTGGCGTATCACATCGCCGCCATTCGCGGACTTGACGTTGACCAGCCGCGCAACTTGGCAAAAAGCGTAACGGTAGAGTAAGCCGCATAGAATTGGCAGCCGCCGCGCGGACGGCTGCCAATTTACGCCGAAAGGGACGCCCTATGAAACAGTATGCCGAAAAGCAAAAACGCACGTTGGTTGTATCCCTCTTCGTTCTCATTTTGCTGGCGTTGACGATCAGCGCCGTAGGGTACAGGTTATACATTAATT
>JAQTWR010000279.1 GCA_028689195.1 Anaerolineales bacterium
AGATCGCGCACCTCAAATAAAAACTTCGCGCGTTTAATCCGCGCCAACGCCCACGCCGTCACGCCTTGAAAAATCGGCGGGGATGTTCCCAAGACAAGATCAACGTTTTTCACGCCAAGTCCAATCCAAAAAGAGGAAAGCATGAACGAGAAGAAAGCGAGAATGCGATGAAAAAAAGATTTGTGGTGCGCGTCGTAAACAGAAGCGCGCAAGATCGTTATGCCGTTAATTTTCTCGCCCGCCTGACTGGTTTGATTTCCCGTCAAATAACTCACAGGCGAAGCGATGACCGTCACTTGATGCCCGCGCGAAACCAACATCCGCGCGAACTCGTGATGGCGCGTGCCGCCGGGTTCGTTCAACGAGGCAAAGGCTTGGTGAATGATGAGGATGTGCATAATTTCATGCGACATAAATGTCGCGTTACGACGCCAGCATTTCCCGCGTTTTCTTTACATCGTCGCGGATTTGTTCGAGCAAAGCGTCAATGGAATTGAATTTCAACTCGTCACGCAATCGCGCGACAAATTCTATTTTAACTTCCCGCCCGTAAATATCGCGGTCAAAGTCGAGGATGTGGGCTTCGAGGCTGGGGATTTTTTTTTCGGGCGTGAAGGTGGGGTTGAACCCGATATTCGTCGCCGCCATGAATTTTTCCGCGCCAATCGCCGCCCGGCAAACGTAAATCCCGTTGGCAGGAATCGCTTTCCGTTTTGGGTAATCAATATTCGCGGTGGGAATGTTAATCCTGCGCCCGCGCCCGTCGCCGTGGATCACCGCGCCGCTTAACGCGTAATCGTATCCAAGTAGTTTTGCGGCTTCGCTCACATTGCCTATGGAAACGAGTTTGCGAATCTCGGTGGAAGAAATTACGCCGCTATCGTCGCTGACCGCGCCGATAACTTCCACTTCGTAATTTAATTCCGCACCGATTTCGGCAAGCCGTTTGGCGTTGCCTTCGCGTCCCCTGCCAAGCGCAAAGTCATATCCGATAAGCAGGTGACTGAAGTCGAGAGCGGTTTTGAGACGCGAGATATATTCATACGCGGGAACAGACGCGAGTTCTGGAGTAAAACGCTGCGTGACGACCATATCCACGCCAAGAGTCTCCAACAGCGCGGCGCGTTCATCGGGCGTGGTTAAACATTTGATGTCGCGTCCCGCTAATACATTCGCAGGATGCGGATCAAATGTCAGCACAGCGGCGGGCGCGTGATGATTATGCGCGTCGGTGGTGAGTTTGCGGATGATCTCGCGATGTCCGCGATGCACGCCGTCAAATACGCCGATGGTGAGCCATGCGTTTTGCGCGGAAATTTCTTCGAGGGAATGATAATGCTGCATAGGATAAAAAAGCCGCCTGACGGCGGCTTATCGTCATTGCGAAGAGGGCGCGCTTCCCGACGAAGCAATCTCTGTTATTGCGTTGAGATTGCTTCGGGCAAAGAAAAAGAGCGCCCTCGCAATGACATGTTATTAATCTGAAGTGAAAAAGACTTTCTTCGGCTGCCATTCTTTGGAGCCGTCTTCGTTGATGACAATTTCCATCAGCGCAACCAATTCGCCCTGCGTGCTGACGCCGCGCACTTTGGTTTCATCGGGGTCGCCGACAACTTTGACGCGATGTCCGTGACGCACGCCTTCGACTTCGTCGGGATTGAGTTCAATCGCGGGCCAATCGCCAAGCGCTTCTGCGGCGGGAATGAGATATTGATACCAATTGCCCGCGGTGAAGGCTTCCTGTAATTTTCGCAGCGGAACGGAATCGCGCAGGGAAAATCTTCCGCTTTTGGTGCGACGCAGCCCGACGAGGTACGCGCCGCAGCCGAGTTTCACGCCGAGATCATTCGCCAGCGAGCGGACATACGTTCCCGAAGAACAATGCACGTCAATCACAACTTCGGGCGGAGTCCATTCCAGCACTTCAAGGTGGTGGACGGTAATCTTGCGCGGAGCGAGATCAACGGGTTCGCCTTCGCGCGCCATTTCGTAGGCTTTGCGTCCCTGCACTTTGACGGCGGAATACGGCGGGGGCGTTTGCTCGATCTCGCCGACGAAGGTTTGTAGCGCTTCTTCAAACTGCGCTTCGGTAACTTCAACGGGGTCTTTGGAGGGAGTGACCAATCCCTCGCCGTCAAATGTATCGGTCGAACCGCCCAAACGGATGATGGCTTGATAGCGTTTATCGGAGGCTGAAACATATTCACTTAAACGAACTGCGGGTCCAACAAGAATGACCAACACCCCTGAAGCGCGCGGGTCAAGCGTGCCTGTATGACCTGCGCGGCGCAAGCCCGTTCCATTGCGGATGGCTTGCACTACATCATGCGAGGTCATGCCAACGGGCTTATCTACTACAAGCGCGCCGGAGATTGCATTCTTTACATCCTGACTATTCATCATGTATTCCTCCTTGAAATATTTTACTGGCTAATTATGACATGTTTGTCTGATTAAACGCAATGGGTACATCAATACTATTATTCAAATTTAACCTTATTCATTTTCACGTATCGCCCTGAGCATTAGCGAAGGGTCTCTACTATAAATTCAGAGATTCTTCGCTACGCTCAGAATGACATTGTGCAAGGAAATTTTATAGATTAAGCATCTCGCGCGTTTTTTGCAAAACTTCCTGTTGGACTTCGCCCAGCGCGCCGGGAATATCCGCGCCCGCGGCGGCGGCGTGACCGCCGCCTTTGAAATGCTTCGCCACCTGAGAGACGTCCACGCCCGCGACTAAAGCGCGCCACGAAATCTTAACGTGATGATCGCCCTGTTCGACGAAGACCATACCAACCTTATGTCCGTCAATCGCGGAGATCATGTTGATTAAATCCGCGTCGTCGTTGCCGTTGTATCCCGCGACTTTGCGATCCGTCATTGTGAGCGTACCCCACACAATGTCATTCTCACTTTGCAGGCTGCCAAGACCGGCGCCCCAATAACGCGCGGCGGGGAAGGTTTTATTGACCAGCGCGCGCATGTAAATTTCAGTCATGTCCACGCCGACTTCCATCAGCATCGCGGCTTGACGAAGCGATTCGGGCGTGGTGTTGGATGTGCGAAATCCGAGCGTATCGGTGATGATGCCCCCCAACAACGCGGCGGCGACAGGCTTGGTAATTTTCAATCCCCATTCGGGCAAGTGATTGGCGAGAATCGCGGAAGTCGCAACCTCTTCAGCCTCGATGAGATTTATCTTTCCAAATCTTTCGTTGGTTTTATGATGGTCAATATTGATGTCGGGTTGACCGAAGTTCTCGAATATTTTCCCCGTGCGTTTGAAATCGGCGCAGTCTACGGTGATGAACGTATCGTGTTCGCCGCTGACTTCTTTTTTGATAAGTTCGCTGCCTTCGAGATATTTGAACGAAGAAGGCGCTCCGTCGGCAAGAATCATTTGCACCGATTTTCCCGCGTCGCGCAGCGCCAATCCAAGCCCAAGCAGCGCGCCAATCGCGTCGCCATCGGGACGGACATGCGAAGCAATGACGATATTTTTCGCGGCGTCTAATCTATTTTTTATATCCCCTATGATTTGAGTATTCACTTATTTTTATCCTCCGATAATGTTATGTCATTGCGAGAAGGGCTTTAGCCCGACGAAGCAATCTTCAACACATTAGGAGATTGCTTCGTCGCCGCGCTTCTCGCAATGACGAAGTTTATTTCTTTTCTCGTAACCCAGCCAGAACTTTTTCGATCTGGTCTGCGTTTTCGGGCGTGGGGTCCCAATGAAAGCGGAGTTTTGGAAAGGCGCGTAATTCAACGCGCGCCGAAAGAACGCGCCGAAAAAATCCGCAAGCGGAATGTAACCCCGCGAGAATCTCCGCAGAGCGTTCCGCGCCTTCGAGCGCCGAAACGTAAATATCGGCAAACGCGAGTTCCTTATCTATTCTAACGTCGGTGATGAAAATATTATGCAGGCGCGGATCATTCACCTCGCGGATGAGCAACTCCGAAAGTTCCTGACGGACGCGGTCTGCAATGCGTTGCAAGCGAATTCCTGATGGCATAATTTTTAATTTACGATTTTTGATTGACGATTTACGATTGACAAATAGCCGACGAGAAGACTATTCCACAACATAACAAACCAACTGGTCGCCAGCCTGAATATCGTTGAAATTTTTGAAGCCAACGCCGCACTCAAAGCCCGTGCGCATTTCTTTCACGTCGTCTTTTTCGTGGCGCAGGGACGAGAGATCGCCTTCGTAGACGGTATCCGCGCCGCGCTGCAAGCGGACTTTCGCGCCGCGCCGCAATTCGCCGTCGGTGACTTTACATCCCGCGACGCGCCCAAACTTGGACGCGGCGAATACCTGCAAAACCTGCGCGCGCCCGACGACCCTTTCAGTCAGCACAGGCTCTAACATGCCTTTCAGCGCTTTCTCGATGTCTTCGGTCATGCGGTAGATGATTTCGTACAAGCGGATGTCTACGCCTTCTTTTTCAGCGAGGC
>JAQTWR010000007.1 GCA_028689195.1 Anaerolineales bacterium
ATGCTCACGCCATGTTCGGGGCAGGCGAGATGCTCGGAGAAATTCAAGTCGAGGGGCGCGGGGCGAAGGTCGTTGCCCTGACTTTTGACCTGCGACTTTTGACCCGATTGCCCATCTACCAAATTAACAGTTAGGTATCCTTCGCCAAACTTCAACGCCGTTTCAATCGAATCGGTCAAGCGGGTGAGCGCGGCTTTCTTTTCTTCCCTATTGCCTTCGTGTGAAATGACGAGACGATCCACAACGGCTTCGATGGTGTGTTGCTTATAGCGATCCAATTCGATTTCATCATCCAGCGACGAGACGTTTCCATCCACGCGGACGCGGGTGAATCCCGCTTTGCGGATTTCCTCAAACACAGTTTGATACGTTCCCTTGCGCGCGCGCACCAGCGGAGCGAGGATTAATATCCGCGAACCTTCGGGGAGTTTTGCCACCTTGTCTACGATTTCTTCCGCCGATTGCTTCTCCACTTCGCGTCCGCAGATGGGGCAGTGCGGGATTCCCGCGCGCGCAAAGAGCAGGCGCATGTAATCGTAAACTTCGGTGACGGTTCCCACCGTCGAGCGCGGATTGTGGCTGGTGGATTTTTGGTCAATCGAAACGGCGGGGGAGAGACCGTCAATATAATCTACGTCGGGTTTATCCATTTGCCCGATGAATTGACGCGCATACGCGGAAAGCGACTCGACGTAACGCCGCTGACCTTCCGCGAAGATGGTGTCGAACGCAAGCGATGATTTACCCGAACCCGATAAGCCCGTGATGACCACGAACTTATCGCGCGGAATTTCTACCGTTATATTTTTCAAATTGTGGACGCGCGCGCCCACGACGCGAATGACGTTATCTGACATAAATTCTCCTATCGAGATGTAATATTATAGCACGTCTGTTCTGTGAATAATTGGCTATGCCGTAAACTTCCTCTAGCCTTCGATGCGATTTCGCCCGTTGTTTTTTGCCCGGTATAAAAATGTGTCGGCGGCGTCTAGCAGTTCGGAAAGCGTTTTTGACTTTATTTCTTCCAGCACAGAAACGCCAATACTCGCGGCGATATTGAAGGTGGAATTTTCCGCGCGGATGGGGAGTTGTGAAATCTCCCGCCTGATTCTTTCGGCGGTTTTGAGGGCGACGCTTTTTTCCGTCTCGGGCAGCAGGATGACAAACTCCTCTCCGCCATAACGCCCGGCAAGATCGCATTGGCGGAGCGCGCCGCGCAAAGAAGCCGCCAGGGCTTTCAAGGCTTCATCTCCAACCGCGTGACCGTAGGTATCGTTCACTTTCTTGAAAAAATCAATATCCAACATCAAGAGCGCGAGCGGTCTTTCGTAGCGGAGCGCGCGCGCAATTTCAAACTCGCTTGCTTGAAAAAAATATCGGCGGTTCAATAATCCTGTTAGCGGGTCTATCATCGCGAAGCGTTCCACTTCTTTGTATAACTTCACCCGTTCGGTTACGTCGCGGATTGTTACTGCGCGCCCCAGTTGAATATTGGGTTTGTAATTTACGGGCGAGATAACCACGTCGAAATATAATTTTTTCGCTGCGTTTTCGACGGTTATTTCGGCGTGAAGGGAAGGCTTGCCCTTGAATTGAGCAAGCAAATCAGGGAAGCGTTCGAGCAGTTCTGAGGCGGGCTTGCCGATGACTTGTTTGTCCGTAACGCCGAGAAATCCCTGCGCCGCCGGGTTGATGTCTATCACCAGGTTTTCGTTATCGAGAATAATAATTCCATCGCGCAGATTTTCGATAATCAGGTCGTATGCCAGCGGTCTGAGATTAAATAACTTGAAACGGAATAACGCGACCATGATAAAAACCGACGCGACGCTGAAGGTGATCGGCGTGAAATTGAAATGCGGAATGGGGGATATGCCCAGCACGTAAAGCATATCTGTTAATAACGGCAATGAAAGGCTGAACATCAAAAGATACAATTGTTGCCGATAGACTGGTTTGGTGATGGTTAATGAACGTCCCATCATCCAGAAACATGAAAGGAATAATGGGTAGCTAATGATCGTGTTCGCGTAAAACGCGGGACCATAATCGCTGACCAGCAAACAAAATGGGGCGGTAGAACAATCGAGATATGGCGTTCCCCGAAAAAGATGATGAAGGTCGTTTGTCCATATCAAGACCAATATGCTTAGGATAGGCGCGGCGAAGATAGGCAGTAATTTTTTGACTTGTTTTACGCGATTTGTAAAATGTAACGTCAATTCCAGCCAGAATAGCGGCAAGGGGAAAATTCCAAAAAATTGGATATTTGCCCAGAATAACTTTCCCTCTAATGGTATCGCGGCAATTTCCAGCGCGAAGCCGATCACCCAGATTTGCAGCGCGATGACCATGCGCAAAAAAACGCCGCCGAGCGGTCTGTTACGAAAACGCCATATCGCAACAATGACAATTGACAATAAAATAGACGCCAGAGCCAGGGGCAGAATGTACGGGGTGTAAGCGAACTCGAACAATTTTGCATTCATGCAAACATCCTCCTTTTGCTATGGATGGCGCAATATGCGTTATATGATTACAAGGTTTGCCAGGCTCGCCGCCAAACGCTTAAGCCCAACGGATTTGAATTCGATCACCACGATCTCATCGCCGTCTTGTATTTGACTTTCTTGTACGATGCCTTCGCCAAAGGATGCGTGCCTAACGCGGTCTCCGGAGTTGAATTTATTTTGGATAATAGGAGCAGACCGCGAGGGCGGCGGCGGCAGAACCCAATCCAAAAGCGGGGATGAACTTCGGGAGCGCGAAGAACCTGAACTGCGTCCCGTCCGCGATTTTCCGGCGAGGAGATTCGCTGGAACGTCGTCTAAAAATCGGGACGGATACATCTCGTCGGACATCATCCTTCCGCCGCGTTGATTGGCGCGCAGTAAATACAACCTGTCTTTTGCGCGCGTGATGCCGACGTAGAAGAGGCGGCGTTCTTCTTCCATTTGCGATGGCTCGTCGAACGAACGGCTGTGCGGAATGATGCCGTCGTCGAGACCGACGATGAAGACCACGCCGAACTCAAGTCCCTTCGCGGCGTGGAGCGTGAGCAGCGTGACCGCGTTGCCGTCGGTGATGGTGTCCTGATCGGCGACGAGCGCGATGTGTTCGAGGAACTCGTCCATTGTGCGCGTGGAATATTCTTCGGCGAGACGACGGAGTTCTTCCACATTATCCCAGCGTTCTTTGCTTTCTTCGGTATCATCTTCGACGATGTAGTCTTTGTAGTTAATGTCTTTGACGATTTGGTCGAAGAGTTCTGCGGTGGTGCGCGTGGCGGATAGTGCGAGCCAATCGGCGAACATGCCGCCGAAATCTGCGAGCGGAACGGCGGCGCGCCCCGTGAAACTTTTGTAGTGCGGAGAGTCCGCGCCGCGCGCAAGATCAAGCAATAATTCGCCGGGCGTCATATTGTTTTGTCCTGCAATGACATGCAGTGTCGTGAGCGTCTTCTCGCCAATGCCGCGCGGCGGAACGTTAATGACGCGACTGAGCGCGGCTTCGTCGGCGGGGTTATGCACAAGGCGCAAAAAAGCAACCATGTCTTTCACTTCGCGGCGACCATAAAAGCGTTGCGCCCCGACAAGTTTATGCGGCAGGCGCGCCTGCAGGAACGCTTCTTCGATGAGGCGCGACATGGCGTTGGTGCGATACATCACGGCGCAATCGCCCAATTGAAATTGCTGCGAGACAACCAATTCCGCGACGGTGTTGACGATAAATTCCGCTTCGGCGTAATCGTTGTAGGCTTCAAAGAAAATGATCTTGTCGCCTGCGCCGCGCTCGCTGAATAATTTTTTCTTGCGGCGATTCTGCGCGCGGTCAATGACGCCCATTGCCGCGTCGAGGATGTTTTGGCGCGAGCGGTAATTCTCTTCGAGCAGGACAACTTGCGCTTCGGGAAAGTCCTGTTCAAAACGCTGCACGTTGCGATAGTCCGCGCCGCGCCAGGCGTAAATGGATTGGTCGGGGTCGCCCACGCAGAAGATGTTTTTATGATATGACGCGAGATGTTTTACTAAAGCATACTGCGCGAGGTTGGTATCTTGGAATTCATCCACAAGAACGTGCTTGAAACGCTGTGCGTATTTATCGCGGACGGCGGGATTTTCTTCGAGTAGTCTTGCGGTGTAAACCAAGAGGTCGTCAAAGTCCACGGCATTGCTGGCGACGAGTCTTTTTTGATATTCTCTGTACACGCGCTGGACGACTTCATCGCGGTAGGTGTTGATTGGAAAATCATCGGGCAGAATCAATTCGTTCTTCGCGCGAGAAATCGCGGCGTGGATGCTCTGCGCGCGATACAACTTATCGTTCAAATTAAATTCTTTGATAATCGTTTTGACGATGCGTTCCTGATCGTCAGAATCGAAAATCACGAAATTGGATTGAAGCGGAAGATGATCCGTCTCGCGCCGCAGAATCCGCGCGCAGATGGAATGGAACGTGCCGAGCATGATGCCGTCGGTCGCCTGCTCGTTGAGCATGGATTTGACGCGGTTGTCCATTTCTTTTGCGGCTTTATTGGTGAAGGTGACAGCCAAAATCTGCCACGGGCGGACTCCCTCGGAGGCGATGAGATACGCGATGCGCTGAGTCAATACGCGCGTCTTGCCTGAGCCGGGACCGGCGATCACTAACACGGGACCGTCGGGCGCGGTCACGGCTTTACGTTGTTGGGGGTTGAGGATGTTGAGGAAGTCCATTTGAAAGGATGAAGGATGAAAGATAAAGGATGAAAAAATAATTTGTCCCGCAAGTTGTCGCGCCTGCGGGACTGACTATTTGACTATGAGACTATGCAACTATTCGACTATTTGATTTCAGAAGTGCAGTTCGGGCAGCGGGTGGCTTTGATCGAAATGGCGGTGAAGCAGTGCGGGCAATCTTTGGTGGTGGGTTCTGCCGGAGCGGCGGCGGGCGCGGGTTTCTTCATGTTATTTGCCGCTTTAACAATGAGGAAGATGACGAAGGCAATGACAAGGAAGTCCACAACCGTCTGGATGAATAAGCCATATTTGATAATCGCATCGCCAGCGGTGAAGGACAAATTAGAAAAACTGACGCCGCCCATTACAAGCCCGATCAACGGCATGATGATGTCATTGACCAGCGAGCCGACGATCTTTCCAAATGCGCCGCCGATGATGACCGCAACGGCAAGGTCCAGCACATTGCCGCGCATTACAAAATCTTTGAATTCTTTTATCATACGGTCTCCTTGAATTTTATTGTGAATGAATGCGCGTGAATTCTATGTGACCTGACGAAGATTGTCAACGGGATAACCCGCGATATGCTAAAATAGGCGCATTGGAGTTGCCTATGTCAGATATGGTCGAAGTGATTATTGATAGTATCCGCGTGCATTTAATGGCGCCGCAGCGCGTGATCGTCCTCAAGCAAACTGACCGCGAACGCTTTCTCACCATTTGGGTTGGACCGTATGAGGCGGAAGCGATCACCGTCGCGCTGCAGGAAGTGGAAGTGGCGCGCCCGCTCACCCATGATTTGATCAAAAATATTTTCGGCGCGTTCAACGCCCGAATTATGCGCATCGAAATCGTCCGACTGCAAAACGAAATCTTCTACGGCAATATCATCGTAGAAGCGGATGGGCGCGAAGTCCACATTGACTCGCGTCCCTCTGACGCAATCGCGATTGCCGTGCGCGCGCATGTGCCGATCCTCGTCCATTCTGATATTATGGAAACGGCTGGCATCCTGCCCGAACAGGATATGCCCGAAGACAGCGCTCCCGCCACAAAAACGCCGCCCCCTCCGCTCGCCGACGAAGGCAGCGATAGGTTATCCGTATTCAAAGATTTTATGGATAAACTGGATATTGACGGTTCTGATAAAGACAGCCCCGCGTAGATCGCGCGGAGTCCAATGACTCGCGTCGTTGGATTTTCTTTTCTTCCAAAGCCAAGAGACTTTGGACTCCGATTGCAAAAATATTCAATGACAGATTCCTTCCCCCAAGAACCTCCCTACGGGGATGATCAATCCGCCCCAAGCTCTCCATCCTCGATGGTACCGCATAGCCGCGAAGCCGAGGAAGCCGTTGTAGGGGCGGTGCTGATTAATCCCGAAGCGTATTACGACGTCGCTCAATTCCTGAACGCGGATGATTTCTACATCCACCGCAATCAATGGATTTGGGACGCGTTCGTGCGCCTGCACGAGCAGCGTATTCCCGTTGATTTGCTCACGCTTTCGGAAGAACTCGACCGAAATAATCAACTCGCGGAAGTCGGCGGGTCGGCGTATCTCACTTCATTAATCAATCAAGCGCCGTCGTCGCTCAATGCCGAAGCATACGGACGCATCGTGGAGGGACACTCCGTCCGCCGCAAGATGATTACCGCCGCCAATAAAATCGCGTCCATCGCGTATAACGAATCATCCACCGTTGAAGACGTAATGAACGAGGCGGAAAAAGCCGTCTTCAATGTCAGCGAACGCCGCCTCAAACACGACCTTCAGCCGATCTCTGACGTGCTGAGCGATTACTACGACCGAATAGACGACCTCGCCAAACGTCCCGAAGAAATTCATGGCGTGCCGACGGGTTTCGTTGACCTCGACAAAATGCTCAGCGGACTTCAACCTTCGGATTTGCTTATCATCGCGGGGCGTCCGGGTCAGGGCAAGACGGGTTTTTTGCTTTCCCTCGCCAAGAACGCCGCGCTGACGCATAAAAAACACGTCGCCATTTTTTCATTGGAAATGTCTAATGAACAGGTGGTTCAGCGCTTGATCGCGCAGGAGACGGGCATTGATTCGCAAAGGCTTCGCAACGGAAAGTTGCAGGAAAACGAATGGCCCCTGTTTACGCACGCCATCGAAGTTTTTTCGGATACGCATATTTATCTCGACGATACGCCCGCGATTACACCGCTGCAACTCCGCACCAAATGCCGCCGCCTGCACATGGAATATGGCGTTGATTTAATCATCATTGACTATCTGCAACTCATGGGCGGCGATTCGCGCAACGATAACCGCGTGCAGGAAGTCTCGCACATCTCGCGCAGTTTGAAAGTCCTCGCGCGCGAATTAAACGTCCCTGTGTTGACCGCCGCGCAGTTGAGCCGCGCCGTCGAGCAGCGCACCGATAAACGCCCCGTGCTTTCAGATTTGAGAGAGTCGGGAAGTCTTGAACAGGATGCGGATATTGTCATGTTCATCTACCGTCCCGACCAATATGAGAAGGATACGGATAAGCAGAACATCGCCGAGATTATCATCGCCAAGCATCGCAACGGACCTGTGGGCAGCGTGGAGTTGATCTTCCGCGGCGCGTTGGCGAAGTTCGAGAACGCGGCGACGAAGACGTTCAAACCCAACGAGTAAAATAATTACCAATTACCAATTACAACCGGTAATTGGTAATTGGTAATTGGTAATTAACATGACTCCCTTTAATGGCTTTACCTCGCAAGAAACCTTCACCCAAATTCCCGATTCGTTGTTGCAGATGCTGAACGAGATTGAAGACGTTGCGGAGTTGAAGGTGACGCTCTACGCCTTGTGGCGCATCGAACACATCGAGGGAAATTTCCGCGCGCTGTGTCAGACTGACTTCGAGTCCGACGCGCTGGGATTAAATTCGCAGGAGGTAAAACTTGGGTTGGAGAAATCCATTGCGCGCGGCACGCTGCTCAAATCCTCCTACGAAGCGGATACGTTTTATTTTCTCAACTCGCCGCGCGGACGGCTCGCGGCGGAAGCGTTTGCAAAAGGGCAGTGGCGCGAATCCGCGCGGATCATGTCCGCGCCGTTGAAGAAATCAAATGTATTCAAATTGTATGAAGAGAACATCGGCGCGCTTACGCCTTTATTATCAGACATGCTGCGCGAAGCGGAAAAAAATTATCCAAGCGAATGGTTTGAAGAAGCGTTTGAAATCGCGGTCAGCCGCAACATCCGCAACTGGAAATATGTGGAAGCGATTTTGACGCGCTGGAAGGAAAAAGGGAAAGATGAACGAAAAGATAAACAAGACGCTGCAAAAGATGCGAAACGATACTCCGAGAGCGAGTTCTCCGAATTCATCAATCGAGATTGAGAATTCGACGAAAACGCTCGGCGATCCAAACTGCCCGCATTGCGGCGGCGCGGGCTATGTTCGCATGGATGTTCCCGTCGGGCACGAGAAATTTGGCAAATTGGAATCATGCGTTTGCCGCGCGAAAGACGTCGCCAAAAGCGCGCGCAGTCGTTTGTTTGCGTTGAGTAATTTAGATCGGTTGAGTCATTTACATTTTGAGAACTTCAAGCCTTCGGGAAACGAAAAAGCGAAGTTTATGACTCCGCAGGAAAAGGAAAATTTACATAAAGCCTTTGAGACCTGCGAAGAATTTGCGCGTTTGAAAACGGGATGGATTTTGCTTGAAGGCGGATACGGCTGCGGAAAGACCCACCTCGCCGCGGCGATTGCCAACGACGCGGTTAGCAAAGGAACGCCGACTCTTTTTATCACCGTACCCGATTTGCTCGATTCTTTGCGCTTCGCATATAACGACCCTGAAACGACTTTTGAACAACGCTTCGATGAAATTCGCAGCGCGGACTTATTAATTCTGGATGATTTTGGCACGCAGAACGCAACTGCGTGGGCGCAGGAAAAACTATTTCAAATTATTAATTATCGTTACATCAATAGACTGGCGACGGTGATCACCACCAATTTAATGCTTGATGAAATTGAAGGACGAATCCGCTCGCGTTTGCAGGACGACGAGTTTGTAAAATATATCAAAATGGCTGCGCCCGATTATCGCCGCCCCGAAGAGACCAGCAATCCGGGCATCTCGATGTTGGCGCTGCCCGAAATGAAGAACATGACCTTCAAGACCTTCCAAATGCGCGACGACGAAATTGGCAAGGAAGCGGTCACGACCACCATCACCGAGAAGTCGGATAAGTTTGGAAATAAGTATAAAGACAAAGAAATCACGCGCGTAAAAGTATCAAAGGAAGACGTAAAAACCTTGCACGACGCTTTCGGCGCGGCGGCGCGTTTTTCTGAAGAACCCGAAGGCTGGCTTGTTTTACTTGGACAATCTTTTTGCGGAAAGACTCATCTCGCGGCGGCGATTGGCAATTATCGCATCGCGCTTGGCGGACAGGCTCTGCTCGTGGAAGTTTCCGCGCTGCTCGACTATCTGCGCCAAACGTTTCGCCCAAGTTCGGAAGTTCCATTTGACCGCCGCTTCCATGAAATTCGCACCACGCCGTTGTTGATTCTCGATGACTTGAAAGAAAGCGGCGCGAGTTCCGTTTGGGCGGAGGATAAACTCTACAGCGTTTTGAATTATCGCTACAACGCGCATCTGCCCACGGTGATTACCTCCACCATGCGCGCGGAAGGCTTCGCGCTGAGTTATCCCAATTTGTGGAACAAATTGCTCGACCCGTCCATGAGCCAAATCCGCGTAATCAATATGCCGCCCTATCGCCGCGTGATGAAAGCGGGCAAAACGAGTCCACATAAGAAAAAATAATTTATCGTCCTTTATTTATGACGGCGGATATTTATCAAAAATATGATAAATATCTTGCCAATTTATAAAGCCACTGTTAGAATTTTCCTCATAAACAGCCTGATTGCAGGCTGTTTTTCATTCCCAATTTACATGAGGTAAAACCATGCTCCCCTCTTATTTACTCTCCCTGCGCGAAGGACTTGAAGCCGCGCTCATCATCGGAATTGCGCTCGGCGCGTTGCAAAAAATTCGCCGCAGCGACCTTGTTCCCGCGCTTTGGTTCGGGGCTTTAAGCGCAACCATAGTCAGTTTTCTTTGCGGAATTTTATTCACTCTTCTGGGCTTAAACCTTGAAGGCGCAACCGAAAAAATCTACGAAGGCTTCGCCATGTTTATTGCCGCGGGCATCTTAACGTGGATGGTTTTCTGGATGGGCAAGCAAGCGCGAAACTTAAAAAGCGAATTGGAAGACGGCGTAAATAAAGCCGCCGCTTCTTCAGGCAAGGCTTCTATTTTTTGGCTGGCGTTCATTGCCGTCGCGCGCGAAGGTATTGAACTCGCGCTCTTTCTTACCGCCGCGTTCCTCATCGGCAACAATGAAAACGTCAGCGAAAATACAATTCAAAGCCTCGCGGGTGTTGTGCTTGGTTTGGGAACCGCCATTTTATTTGGCTGGTCGCTGTTGAGCGCCACCGCGCGCCTCAACTTAAAACCTTTCTTTCAAGTTACGGGATATTTACTCATCCTTTTTGCCGCCGGACTTGTGGCGCATGGTATTCACGAATTCAACGAAATCGGATGGATTCCCTCCATCGTCGAACATATTTGGGATATTAATTCATGGATCAACGAAGACGCCGTTACGGGCCAGTTGCTCAAAACGCTTTTTGGATACAACGGCAATCCATCGCTCACTGAAATTGTCGGTTACATTATTTACATTACCACAGTGACTCGATTATTTAGTTACGCCGCTGTGCAACGCGAAATAACAGCCGCACAGCCGCAAGCATAAAATTAAATAACAGTTGTCGAAAAGCGGCTGTTATTTTTTAAGCAGTATAATTTTATTTATGCAAAACGAAATCCTTGAACACATCCGCCGCGCGCTGGACGAAGATATTGGCGCAGGCGACGTTACCACCAATAGCATTGTCCCCGCCGACGCGCTGATGAACGGCAGAATCATCGCCAAGCAAAACGGCGTTGTTGCGGGGTTGGATGTTGCCCGCGAAGTTTTTCATCTGCTCGATGATTCGATTCAGTTTGATTCTTCCATACGCGACGGGGAGCGCGTCGTGCTTAATTCAGAGTTGGTTCGACTGCGCGGATATGCGCGACCCCTATTAGTTGGCGAACGCACCGCGCTCAATTATCTCGGACGCATGTCGGGCATTGCCACGCTCACCCGTCAATTTGTGGATGCGGTTGCAGGCACGCGCGCAAAAATTTTGGACACGCGCAAAACCGCGCCGGGACTCCGCGCGCTGGATAAACTGGCGGTAAAACTCGGCGGCGGGGAAAATCATCGCATCGGACTCTTCGACATGATTCTCATCAAGGATAACCACATTGACTTCGCAGGCGGAATCGCGGAAGCCGTGAAGCGCGCGAGAATTCACGGACATGGAATCCAAATTGAAGTCGAGACGAGAACTTTGAAGGACGTGGAATCCGCGCTGAATCTGGGAGTCGAGAGAATCCTTTTGGATAATATGTCTGTTGAGACGATGAAGAAAGCCGTCGAATTAAACAACGGACGCGCAAAATTCGAAGCGTCGGGAAACGTCTCGATCGAAACCGTGCGCGCCATCGCCGAAACCGGCGTGGACTTTATTTCCATCGGCGCATTGACTCATTCTGCAAAGGTGTTCGATTTTAGTTTGCAATTCACAAGATAAATAAAGTAAGACCTGACAGGTTTTCAAAACCCGTCAGGTCTAACAGGAGAAAAAATGCTTTCACAAGTGACCAATATTGACGAAATGTACGCGGGGATGAAAGAACGTCTCGCCAAAGTCGTGCCGGATGTTGAACTGCGTTACAAAGCGGAATTAGCGGTTGAAATTAATAAACTAAAAAAAGAACGCAACGCCGTCATCCTCGGACATAATTATATGGAAGCGGCGCTGTTCAATTCCATTCCCGATTTTGTCGGCGACTCGCTCGAACTCAGCCGCAAAGCCGCGCAAACGGATAAGGACGTCATCGTTTTTTGCGGCGTGAAATTTATGGGCGAGACCGCCAAGATTTTGAACCCATCCAAAAAAGTTTTGCTGCCTTCAAATAAAGCGGGCTGTTCATTGGCAGAAAGCATCACCGCCGATGACGTGCGCGCGCTCAAAGCGAAATTCCCCGGCGTGCCTGTGGTGACCTACGTCAACACCTACGCGGACGTCAAAGCCGAAAGCGATATTTGCTGCACGTCGGGCAACGCCAAAAAAGTGGTTGAGTCAATTGAATCAGATACAATCCTCTTTTTGCCTGATGAATATCTGGCGGGCAACATTGCGCGCGAGACGGGCAAACGCATTATCTTTCCGACAAGGTCCCTCGCCCCAACCCCTCTCGCTCAGGGAGATGGGCGAAGGGGTGAGGGAACAATCATCGGTTGGACGGGTCGCTGCGAAGTGCATGAAAAATTCACCGTGAATGATATTAAAACCGTGCGCGCGCAATTTCCAGACGTGTTGATTCTGGCGCATCCCGAATGCAGTCCAGAAGTGGTCGCCGCGTCAGATTATTCCAACAGCACCACGGCGATGATCCGCTACGTGCAGGAGACGAACGCGCCGCAGTATCTCGTCCTCACCGAATGTTCGATGGGAGATAACATCGCCGCGGCAAACCCCGATAAGGAAATGCTGCGCCTGTGCATGGTGCGCTGTCCGCACATGAACACCATCACCATGGAGGACACGCTCGAAGCGCTGCGACAGGATCGTTATATCATTGAAGTGCCGGAAGATATTCGCGTCCGCGCCGAACGCGCGGTGAAGAGAATGATTGAAATTGGATAAAGGTTTACGAGGTATCTGAAGTATCTGATGTTTCAAATGACCTTCGACCTTTGACTTTCAACCTCCAACCTGACGCTTGAAACCTGGAACCTGACGCATGATTGAAACCGACGTACTCATCATTGGAACTGGAATTGCCGGGGCGACCGCCGCGTTACGATTGGCGGAAGATCCGAATCTGCGGATTGCGGTCGTTACGCGCGCCTTCGATCCGCACGACTCGAATACCTATTGGGCGCAGGGCGGAATCATTCATCGCAGCCCCGATGATAGCGCGGAACTTCTCGCGGAGGATATTCTCGCGGCGGGCGCGGGCGCGTCTCTGCCCCTTGCCGCGCAGATTCTTTCGCAAGAAGGACCGCCGCTGCTGGAAAAAATTCTGATTGAAATTTCTCAAATTGAATTTGATAAAAATGAAAATGGCAAACTCGCGTATGGAAACGAAGCCGCGCATCAACGCCGAAGAATTATCCATGTGGGCGATGGGACGGGCGCGGCGATCAGCAAGGGATTGATTGCAGCGCTAAAAACAAAACCGAATATTCGATGGTTCGCCGACGCGACCGCCGTTGACCTGATTACGTACCCGCATCACTCGCGCGACCCGCTCGACACCTATAAGCCGATTGCCTGTCACGGCGCGTATGTCTTCGATCACAAAGGACGCGCGGTGCATCGCACGCTGGCGGCGATCACGATTTTGGCGACCGGCGGACTTGGACGAATTTATCGCAACACCACCAATCCGCAAGGTTCGCGCGGAGATGGACTCGCGATGGCGTCCCGCGCGGGCGCGCGCATCATCAACGCCGAGTATGTGCAATTTCATCCCACCGCGTTGGCGGTTCCCGGCTCGGAGGGTTTTCTCATCTCTGAAGCGGTGCGCGGCGAAGGCGGCGTTTTGCTTACGCCCGATGGCCGCCCCTTCATGCAGGATTATTCGCCCGAATGGAAAGACCTCGCGCCGCGCGATGTGGTTTCGCGCGCCATTCATCATGTGATGGAAAAAAATGGTTATACCTATGTGCTGCTGGATATCGCTTCGCATAAACCCGCGGAGGAAATTCGCGCGCGCTTCCCGAATATTTATGCCCACTGTTTGAAATTCGGTGTGGATATTAGCGCCGAGCCAATTCCGGTTGTGCCTGCCGCGCATTATTTTTGCGGCGGCGTGCAAGTGGATGAGGTCGGGCAAACTAGCATCCAAAATTTATACGCGGTAGGAGAAGCGAGCTGCACCGGCTTGCACGGCGCGAATCGACTCGCGTCTACTTCGCTGCTCGAAGGATTGGTGTGGGGGCATCGCGCCGCGCGGGATATTGCGAAGAAACTGCGCGAAGCGCTGCGCAATATTCCCACCCGCGAAATGATTCCCCCGTGGGATGAAAGCCACCTCGACGCGGATTCTGACCCCGCGCTGATTCAAGGCGATATGCAGACGATTCAAAATATCATGTGGCATTACGTGGGACTCGTCCGCAGCGGAGAAAGACTCTCGCGCGCCATCCGCGAATTGCGACATTTGCAAAACGAGATCGAAACTTTTTACCGCGTTACCAAACTCAGCGACGGACTCATCGGCTTGCGCAACGCAGTCGAATCCGCGCTGATCGTGGCGCAGGCGGCGCGTCACAACCGCCAAAGCCGCGGCTGTCACTATCGCGTCGATTCGGTGGACGGCGAAGGGGATCGGTTGATATAAAATAAAGGATGAATTAGGAAGGATGAAGGATGAAAAAAGGACTGTCAGGTTTGGCAGTCCTTTTTATGTCGCTGCCTATAATAAACTCGCATGAATTCGCAATTTTGAACTGCGGCAACTTGCGTTATTTACCCAAACCTGCCCATGATGTAATCTTCGGTTTTCTTTTGTTTTGGAATGGTAAAGAGCGATTTGCCTTCGCCGTATTCAACGAGTTCACCGGTCAGGAAGAAGGCGGCGTAGTCGGCTGTCCGCGCGGCTTGTTGAATGGAATGCGGCACGAGGATAATCGTGAACTCTTTTTTCAATTCCAGCAGCGCGTCTTCCACTTTGCCGGTTGAGATTGGGTCAAGTCCCGAGGTGGGTTCGTCGAGCAAAATAATTTCTGGTTGCAGCGCCAGTACGCGCGCAAGGCATACGCGCTGCTGCTGCCCGCCAGAGAGGGCAACTGCGGGTTCGTCCAAACGGTCTTTCACCTCGTCCCAGATTGCGGCGAGTTTCAAACTGCGTTCCACGGCTTCGTTGAGTTTTGAGCCGCGCGTTTCGCCCGCGAGCTCCAATCCATAGACGACGTTCTCGCGGATGCTCATTGGCAGCGGAACGGGACGCGCGAAGACCATTCCCACCTTGCGGCGCAGCGCGATCACGTCCGTTTTCGGGTCGAGGATGTTTTCGCCGTCAATGAGAATCTGCCCCGAACTTGTCTTTATATCCGTAAGGTCATTCAGGCGATTCAAGCAGCGCAGCAACGTGGACTTTCCGCCGCCCGCGGGACCAAAGAGAACAGTCACCGCGTTTTCGCGAATTCCCATGCTGACGTTGCGGAGCGACTCGGCGCCGTCGGAATATTGGAGAGAGAGATTTTCGATAAGGATTTTATCTACCACTGTCGCCTCGCTCTTGCGCGCGAACGAATTACGGTCGCAATTACATTCATCGTTAATACAAACGCCAGCAACACAAGCGCCGTCCCATATTGAATTTGAATGGGCATTTCAGGGACTTGCGTGGAAATCACAAAAAGATGATACGGCAGCGCCATTGTCGCGTCGAAGGGCGAGTTGGGTAATCGTGGGAGGAAGAAAGCCGCGCCCGTGAAAAGAATGGGGGCAGTCTCTCCCGCGGCGCGTTCCAGTCCTAAAATAACTCCCGTTAAAATTCCGGGCAGCGCTTCCTTCAAGATAATTTTGCGGATGGTCTGCCAGCGAGTCGCGCCGAGCGAGATGCTCACGGTGCGAAAGGCTTGCGGCACGGTGCGCAGCGCTTCTTCTGATGCGCTGATGATGACGGGCAGGGTCATAATGGAAAGCGTCAGCGACGCGGCGAGGATGGAGGTGCCGAATTTCAAAAATAGCACGAACAATCCCAAGCCGAACAGTCCATACACCACCGAGGGAATCCCCGCGAGGTTGATAATCGCCAAACGGATGAGGCGCGTCCATTGGTTGTCTTTGGCGTATTCCGCGAGATAGATCGCGGCGGCGATTCCCAGCGGAACAGAAAATACCGCCGTGCCGAGAGTCAGATACAGCGTGCCGACGATTGCGGGGAAAATTCCGCCCGCGCGCATTCCATCATGCGGAAAGCCCGAAAGAAATTCCCATGAAATTGCGGAGCCGCCTTTATAGATAATAAAGAGGATTGTGCCGACGATGGGCAGCACGGTAACAATCGCCATTAATGTAATGGCGACAAAGCCCAGCCTTTGAACGGCGTGACGATTGCGTGAAAGAAATTTTGTCATCATGAGAGAATTCTCTCCGCTCGTTTTTTTGCGCGGAACACCACCGACGACGCGATGATATTCACCGCCAGCGAAATAAGAAACAGCATCATGCCGATAAAGAACAACACATGGTAATGCGCGCTGCCGTTTGCGACTTCGCCCATTTCGGCGGCGATGGTGGCGGTCATGGTTCTTACGGGCGAAAAAATACTTCCGAGTTTTGTCGCCAATACGGGCGCGTTGCCTGTGACCATCATCACAGTCATTGTTTCGCCGATGGCGCGACCTATGCCGAGCATGACCGCAGTGAGAACGCCCGATTTCGCGGCGGGCAGCGTCACGCGCCAAATGGTTTGCCATTTCGTTGCGCCGAGCGCCCACGCGCCTTCGCGGTATGCGCGCGGGACGGAGTCGAGCGCGTCTTCGGCGACGGAGACAATCGTTGGGACGGCAATTCCGCCAAGCAGCAGCGAACCCGTGAAGGCGGTTAATCCAGTTGGAAGGTTTAGAAAAACGCGGATGTAAGGCGAGAGGACGAGAATGCCGAGAAATCCCAGCACAACAGAGGGAAGCCCGCCGAGCAATTCGACCAGCGGCTTGAGAATTTCGCGCATCCAGCGCGGCGCGATTTCAGAGATGTAAACTGCGGCGCCGATCCCAAACGGGACGGCGATCAACGCCGCGCCGAGCGTGATAATCAACGAGCCTGTGATGAGCGGCAGTATCCCAAAATAATCTTCGATGGGATACCAGCGAACGCTGAGCAGGGAAGTTATATCCACGTCGCCCAGCGCGGGCAAACCTTCGCGCAATAGGAAGAAGAAGATCAGTCCCACAAACACAATGGCTGAATAGCCGGCGCCTTGTATCAATCGGGTGATAATGAATTCGCGCCATGATAAAGATTTTTCCATGCGTCTCCAAACATAAACGTAGGGGCGGTTCGCAAACCGCCCCTACGGATTATTTTATTACGGGCACAAAACCCAACTTTGCGACGATCTCTTGCGCGGCGGGCGAGAGAATCCAATCGAGATATTCTTTGATGATTCCCGTCGGCTCGCCGTTCGTGTACATATACAAATCGCGTGCAATCGGATAGGTTTTATCGTTCACGGTCGCAATGGATGGCAGCACGTACGCGCCGCCGTCTGCCTCCGCAATCGCGATCATCTTCAAATCTTTCGGCACATATCCCAAACCGTCGTAGCCAATTGCGTTTGGGTTATCGCGCACTTCCGAAATGATTCCTTCAGAAGACGGAAGCAACAAGGTGTCCATCGAGAATAAAGTTTTATCTTTCTTGTCGCCCAAACGCAAAACGGTTTCCAAAAAATAAACGTGTGTGCCGGAATTGGTCTCGCGCGAAAGTTTGACAATGGGGCGGTCTTCGCCGCCGACGCCCCTCCAGTTTGTAATCTTGCCGCTGTAAATATCGGAGATTTGCTTCAACGTTAATTCGCTTACCAGATTTTTGGGATTAACGATCACCGCGATAGCGTCGCGCGCGATGATATGTTCAACGGGATTGATCCCTTTCGACTGCGCCTCCGCGATTTCCTCTTTTTTGATTTGGCGCGACGCGTTGGCGATTCCTACCGTGTTGTTAATCAACGCCGCGATGCCCGTCCCCGACCCGCCGCCCGTTACCGAGATTCGCACCTCGGGATGTTCGCTCTGATATTGTTCCGCCCACGCCAGCGCGAGGTTGACGATGGTGTCCGAGCCTTTGTTTTCGATATATTGCGCCGAAGAATTTGAAGCGGAATTATTCGACGTTCCGCATGAAGCGATAAGGAAGGAAAAAATAAGAAAGATGAGCAAGCGTTTCATTGGCGGGATTATAGTCTGTGGCGGGCGGGCGTACAAGCGGGAGAAAAATATCATTGTGTGAAATGATTTTATTCGCGACCGTTTTTAGTCAACAAAAAATATCGGAAGTTTTTGAGGCTTCCGATATTTCGGTCGTATATTAACGTGAATAATGGATAAGCCAAAAACATCAGCATGTCACCCTGAGGGAGCGTTTTTCAGTGACCGAAGGGTCTCAAATGAGCCGTTCCGAGATGCTTCGGGGCAAAAAACGCCCCTCAGCATGACATAATCCCGTTATCCATTATTGACGTTATATTATCTTGCGTAGCGCGATATTTAACAAAGCGAGTTAATAATGTATCGCGCTGAGGTTATCCAACTTATCTGTGCTGTGCGTGGCGTTGATGCGCCGGATGGTTCCCGTCAGCCCGCGTATGACGAGGCTTTCGGTGGTGATGTGATTGCCGTGATACCGAACGCCCTTCAGCAGTTCGCCGTCGGTAATTCCCGTTGCGGCGAAGAAAACGTCTTCGGATGAAACGAGGTCGTTCATCGTCAACACTTTATCGAAGTCGTAGCCGGCTTCGCGTCCGCGCCGCAATTCGTCTTCATCGCGCGCGAATAATTTTCCTTGAATTTCTCCGCCCATCGCGCGTAACGCGCACGCGGCGAGCACGCCTTCGGGTGTGCCGCCGATACCGAGCAGAACGTCCACGCCCGAATCTGACCATGCGGTCATCAACGCGGCTGCCACGTCGCCGTCTGGAATTTGGCGGATGCGCGCGCCTGCTTTGCGGATTTCAGCGACCATGTCGTCATGGCGGGGGCGGTCCAAAATGATGGTGGTCAGGTCTTCCACAGCCATGTCTTTGGCTTTTGCAATGGCTTTCAGGTTTTCTGTGATAGACCACTCGATGTTGATTTTTCCTTTGGCTTCGGGACCCACCACAATTTTATTCATATATAAAAACGGACCTGGATCAAACATCGCGCCACGCGGCGCGATTGCCACAGTGGCGATTGAGTTCGAGCGTCCAAACGCAAGCGGACGGGTTCCGTCAATAGGGTCAACCGCTACGTCTACATCAGGAGCGGAGCCGTTGCCGACCTTTTCCCCGTTGAATAACATTGGGGCTTTATCCTTCACGCCTTCGCCAATGACGATGATTCCGTTCATATCTACTGTGCCGAGTACAAGCCGCATCGCGTTGACAGCGGCTTGATCCGCGCCCTCTTTATCTCCGCGCCCCATGAAACGTCCCGCCAGCATTGCAGCGGCT
>JAQTWR010000280.1 GCA_028689195.1 Anaerolineales bacterium
GGCGGTGAAACGGTCAAACTTGAAGCGCGGGTAGGCTTGGATGGCGTGTGCAAATCCGGCGCGTGGATTCCCGTCCGCGTGACGGTGGAAAATATTGGGGGCGGATTCGATGCGCGCGTGCAGGCATCCTATAAAAACGATCAGGGCGGGCAATCGGTGTATGCGGCGGATATTTCCCTGCCTGCCGCGTCTCGCAAGGAATTTTTTCTATACGTCGCGCCGACGAGTTCGGTAAGAGATTTTCGCGTGAGTGTGTTTGACGGAAAGACGTTGCGCGCTCAAAAAAAGATGAACGTTTCCTGCGCGGCGGACAGGGACTTGCTTTTTGGCATTCTGGCGGACGATCCCGCACCGTATAGCGTCTTGAATGATATTCGTCCATTGAGCGGCGGAAGGTCGCGCCTTGCGTACCTGACCGTTTTGGATTTGCCCGACCGCGCGCAGGGCTGGTCTGCGTTGGACGCGCTGGTCGTCTCGAATGTCGATACGGGACAACTATCCGCCGGGCAAAAACAAGCGCTGGAATTATGGATTGCCAACGGCGGAAAATTATTTGTGGTTGGCGGCGTTAACTGGATGACGGCTTCGGTCGGGCTGCGCGATATTCTTCCCGTTGAAATTACGTCTACAAAAAGAATCGCGGGGCTGTCGGAACTATCCGCGTATGTGAAAGATTCCGCGCCATTGGCGCAGGACGCAATTTTGGCGGTTGGAAATAATCGGGAAGGCGCGCGCGTTCTTGTCGCGCAGTACGCAGTCCCCTTGTTGATTGAAAAGCAAATCGGTTACGGCAAGGTTTATTATTTTGCCGCCGACCCCGCGCTGCAGCCTTTGAGCGATTGGGACGGCGTCAAAATAATGTACGAGCATCTGCTGGCTTTCAAATCCAACAAGCCTTCGTGGACAAATGCCGCATGGGATTCGTATCAGGCAAGTCGGGCAATCTCCGCGCTGCCCCAATTAAATTTGCCGTCGTTCCTTTATATTTTCTGCTGGCTCGGGGTTTATATTCTCGCAATCGGACCTGTCAATTATTTGATTCTGCGGCGTATGAAGCGCGCCGAACTTGCGTGGATAACCGTTCCGGTTCTTGTCGTTTTGTTTTCCTGCCTTGCGTACGCCTTTGGATTTGCGTATCGCGGCGTGAAGCCGATTTTGAATCGTTTGACGCTGGCGCAAGGCTGGGACGACGCGTCTAGCGCGCGGGTTAATAGTTTGACGGGAATATATTCTCCCAGCCGCACGACGTACAACATTCAAACGCAAGACCAATTTATGTTGTATCAAATCCCAAGTATGGATTCTGGTTTGCAGGGAAACGATAACTGGCTTTCGCTCAAAAATGAATCGGGAACAGCGCTGCCCGATGTGCGCGTCGAGATTGGCGGCGTGCGCTCTGTCGGCGCGGAAGGGGCTATGCCCGCGTTGAATATTCAAAGCGATTTGATTCTGACCGTCTCGCGAAACGGATATAACCTGACGGGGAAGATTACCAACGCAAGCGGTCATACGCTGCGCGACGCGGCGCTCATCTTTCCAAATGATTGGTCGCTTCTGGGCGATTTTAAGCCGAATGAGACAAAAACAATAAATCGTTCGATTAGCGCCGCCGCCATGCCTCCGACCGATATGTATCAGCTGACCCAAAAATTAGGAATGCCTCCCTATCCCTCTTCGACCGACGACAACGTTTCGATTCGGCGCTCCTCTTTTTTTCAAGCCAGCGTGATTCCTGACAACGGACTTGCCCCAATGGTTTCGGGCGTTTATCTCATGGGTTGGGTAGACGATATTCCCGCGCCTGTTACATTGCAAGACTGGGACAGCGACGCGGTAGACACGATGCTTTATTTTCACAAATTTGCGCCCGGCATGGCAACCAGCTCCGGGACTTTCGCCCTGTCTTCCAGTATGTACGATTGGGAATCTTCCATTGGGGCGCTGGCGACGCAAATTCCCTCTGGCGGCTACGAGGTGCGTTTTCAACCCAGCCAGCCTATTAACTTCAGCGCGGTCGAGTCGCTTACGCTTGGAATTCAAAGCGGCGCTCCCGGCAAAGAGATTGTTTGGCTGTGGAATTTTGAAATGAACGCGTGGGACCTTATTTCGCTGCAAGCGTTCGCGGCGCCGACGGACATTCCGCAGGCGGCGCGATATGTGGGCGCGGACGGCGAATTGCGAATAAAACTCGACGCCAGCCAAAACGATTACGTTCAAGTTGGCTCTGTTGATTTTTCTTTGACGGTGAAGCCATGAGTTCCATTATCGAAATCAAGGAATTGACCAAACGCTTCGGCAAGCGAATTGCCGTGAATAACGTGGACTTTAATATTCAGCGCGGAGAAATCTTCGGGCTGGTTGGACCGAATGGCGCGGGCAAGACCACCGCCATGCGGATGCTCGTCACGCTGCTGAAACCCGATAAGGGCGAAATTCTCGTCGGCGGATATTCCGCGCAAAAAAATCCCAACGATGTGCGGCGGCTGCTTGGCTTCATGCCTGATTCGTTCGGCGTGTACGGCGACATGACCGTGAACGAATATCTCGATTTTTTCGGCGCGTGCTACAAGGTGCATCCGCATCAGCGCGCGCAGTTGATTTCGGAACTGCTCGACCTCGTGGATTTAGGTCATCGCCGCGACGACATGGTAGATACGCTTTCCACCGGACTAAAGCAGCGCCTCGGACTCGCCCGCGTCTTGATCCACGACCCGAATATTCTCGTCCTCGACGAACCCGCTTCGGGACTCGATCCGCGCGCGCGGGTGGAAATCCGCGAACTGTTGTTGGAAATTGCGCGGCTCGGCAAGACAATCCTTTTTTCCAGCCATATCCTCGCGGACGTGGGCGAATTGTGTTCGCGCGTGGGAATTATCGAAGACGGCAAGGTGGTTGCAATCGGCACGCTGCAACAACTGAGCGAGCGCGTTATGCCGCATCGTCAATTGCATATTGGCTTGCTGGAGCGCAAGGAAGAAGCGCAGGCGGCGCTGGCTTCCATGCAGGGCGTGAACGAAGTTCGTCTGCTGGAAGATGGAAAACGCGTTTTTCTCGAAGTGGATTTTGTCGGCGGCGACGAAGACATCCACTCGCTGCTGGCTTCTTTATTACAACAGGGATTTCCCGTTATCCACTTTAGCGAAGAGACGAAGAATCTTGAAGAAGTGTTTATGCGGACAACGAAAGGAATCGTATCGTAACGCGGTATTTGCATTGCGCGTTTAGGACTGCCTATGGAAACATCCGCAAAAGAAATCCCCCCGCGCTTGAGTTTTTTCAAACGCGTATTGGATAATCCCGTCATCGCCAAAGAACTAAAAGGCAGGATGCGCGGCAGGCAGGGATTCATCCTGCTGACCGCGTACCTGATGTTGATTGGTTTTTTTGTCACGGTAATTTACCTTGCCCTTTACGAGAGCGGCGGTTCCGCCAACATGCAGGGATATTCGCAAACCGTCGGCAAGGCGTTGTTCGGCGCTGTGGTGCTGCTTGAGTTGCTGTTGATTAGTTTCATCGGTCCCGCGCTGACTTCGGGCGCGATCTCCTCTGAACGCGAACGCCAGACTTTCGACTTGCTGCACATCTCCCTGCTTTCCGCGCCGTCGCTGGTGTTTGGGAAGTTGGGCTCGGCGGTGATTTATTTGCTGCTGCTGATTTTTTCCGCCATTCCCGTGCAGAGCTTTGCGTTTTTTCTTGGCGGCGTAGGCGTCGCCGAGATGACCATCTCTACGTTGATGCTGGTGGTTACGGCGGTTTTCGTCTGCTCTCTGGGATTATTCTTCTCGAGCTTCACAAAACGGACAATATCTTCCACCGTATTAACCTATGGCTCCAGCATACTTTCTTTTGTTATTTTCTTTGCCTTATTGTTGATCTTTAGCATATTCGGTCCCATTCTCTCGCCGTCGTCGCCTGCCGCGCCTTCTGTTGCGATCCAAAACATGACCACTCTGGCGTTTTGGTCTTTATTCTCCGTCAATCCTTTCTTTGCCGCTATCGTCAGCGAGACGATTTTGATTGACAGCCAAAGCGCGTTCACAACGACTACCGGGCTTTTTGGAAATTCCTCTTTTCCCTTGCCTTCCCCGTGGATCATTTACGTCGTATATCGCGTCCTCTTTTCGATGCTGCTTATCTTGTTGAGCATCTTCTTTGTCAACCGCGTCGAGCGCTGATTTCCTCGCGCCGAATTTCTACAATCAGGAACAACCATGCAAGCCTCGCCGTCTTCTAACAAAGAAAACCCCGCGCGTCTGAACTTCTTCAAACGACTGCTGGATAACCCCATCATCGCCAAAGAACTAAAAGGCAGGATGCGCGGCAAGCAGGGCGCGACGCTGATAACCGTCTATCTCGGATTGATCGCCCTTTTCATTATTGGCGTATATCTATTTCTGGAGAACGACGGCTC
>JAQTWR010000281.1 GCA_028689195.1 Anaerolineales bacterium
AGATATTGCACGCGGTCATTGACCGGTACGCGCCGCCATGAAACGAACGCTTCGCTCGCCGCCTTCGCCGCCGACTCAACATCCGCTTTTGTACCAAGCGGAGTCATTGCAATCACTTCGCTTGTGGCGGGGTTGACGACGTCGAAATATTCTTTTACTGCGGGCTTGACCCATTCGCCGTTGATGTAGTTTAAGATTTCCATAACATCCTCCGTAGGGGCGCAACATGTTGCGCCCCTACTACAAAATTATTTAACCTGTTTATCCGCAACTTCCAGCGCCATCTCGACAATGTCGAGACCTTCGTTGAGTTGTTCTTTGGTGATGCACAGCGGCGGCACAACAAAAAGCATGCTGCCCATATTGTTCGCCATGATGAAGGTGAACAAACCGTTTTCGCGCAGAACTTTGCCCACCTCGCCCATCACCGACGGCGCAAAACTTTCCTTCGTCTCGCGGTTTGCGACCAATTCAATCGTAGAGAACAAGCCAATATAGCGCACGTCGCCAACGGACGGATGCTTGGCTTTGATGGCTTCGAGGCGCTCGCCAAGAACTTTACCCATCGCAACCGCGTTATCCATCAACTTGTCTTCGTCATAAACTTCAATGGTAGCAAGCGCGGCGGCGCAAGATAATGCGTGACCGTTATACGTCAATCCCGCGTAGAGATATTTGTCGTCGAAAAATTTGGCGATCTCGTCCGAGACAACCACCACGCCCAGCGGAGCGTATCCGCTGGTGATTCCCTTCGCGGTGGTGATGATGTCTGGCACGACATTCCAATTATCCACGGCGAACCATTTGCCGGTGCGCCCCCACCCGCTCATCACTTCGTCAGAGATGAGCAGGATGCCGTATTTGTCGCAGAGTTCGCGGACACGGGGCCAGTAATCATCGGGCGGGACGATCAGCCCGTTCGAGCCGACTACGCCTTCCATGATAATCGCCGCGATTTTGTCGGGACCTTCGTACTTGATGACTTCTTCCAAATGCGAGATACATTCGCGCTTGCAGGATTCTTGCTTCTGCCCGAACGGACAGCGGTAGCAGAACGGATCGAGGAAGTGGACTCCGCCGGGCATGGTCGGCTCCACCGCGAGGCGGCGATAGTCGCCGGTGAGCGCAATCGAGCCGTGAGTCGCGCCGTGATAGGAACGATAACGCGCAAGAATCTTATGGCGTCCCGTATAGAAGCGCGCGATCTTGATCGCGTTTTCGTTCGCTTCCGAGCCGCCGAGCGCGAAGAAGGTTTTCTTCAAATTGCCGGGAGTCACTTCCGCGAGTTTTTTGCCCAGCAAGGCGCGGACGTCGGTTGTGTTGCCCGGGTGAACGAAACAAATTTTCCCAGCCTGGTCTTGAATGGCTTTGACAACCTTTGGGTGCTGATGACCAATGTTGGTGTTCATCAACTGGGACGAAAAATCCATATAGCGTTTTCCGTCCATGTCCCAAAAATAAATGCCTTCGGCTTTCTCGACGGGAATGGGATTTACCTGTCCCTGCACAGACCATGAGAAAAAAGTATATTCTTTACTGAGATCAACGACTTCTTTGGATGTGAGTTTATCTGACATAATCGTTTTCCTTGTTTATAAGTCGAAGGTCAAAGGTCAAAAGTCTTTACGACCTTCAACTTTTGACCTTTGATAATTTATTTCTTTACTTCCTTCACGATTTCCGCATACACATTCAGCGTTTCGTCAATATCGGCGTCGCTGTGTTCGTAGCACAGGAACCAGGGTTCGCGCGCGTCGCGGTCTGGCATGACTCCGCGCTCGATGGCTTTATCGGCTAATTTGATATACAAATCATGGTCGCTCTTTGCCCAGTCGCGTTGACAGGTGACGGAGTCAATATTCAACGAGAAAGAGAACATCGCGGGGTAGCCCGTGAACACGGCGGGAATCTCATTCTCTTCAAAGATTTCCTTCAAGCCGTCCATCAGGCGTTGTCCGCGCTTTTCGATTGTTTTCAAAATGGGTTTGGATCTCAACAAACTGAGCGTTGCGTACGCGCCGGCAATACCGGGCTTGTTATTTGTGTACGTCCCGCCTTGCGCCACGCCATGTCCGATGATGGACATGATTTCGCGCTTGCCGCCAAACGCTGCGGCAGGATACCCGTTGCCAAGCGCTTTCGCGTACGTGACCATATCGGGCTTGATGTTGTAATATTCCTGCGCGCCGCCGTTCGCAATTCTAAATCCCGTTTTGACTTCGTCGAGAATAAAGACGCAGCCATACTCTTCGGTTTTCTGGCGGATGAGTTGCAGGAATCCATCCTGCGGATTGATCGCCGCGCAGTTGCCCTGACACGGTTCGGTGATGATCGCGGCAATTTGATCGCCGTACGATTTCATCGCGCGCTCGAAACCTTCAAAGTCGTTGAACGGCAACGTGATGATGAATTCGCGCATGGATTTTGGAATGCCCGACGAGCCCGGAATTGGAATGGGACTGCGGCGATTGCCATAAGATTCCACAGGCGCGTAGGTTGACCACAGCGCGTGATCGTGCATCCCATGATAATTGCCCTCGAATTTAAGAATGATGTCGCGTCCCGTATAGGCGCGCGCAACGCGGATGGCGTGCATGGTGGCTTCCGTTCCCGAACAAGCCATGCGAACCATATCAATAGCGGGCGACATTTCGACGATCATCTCGGCAACGGCAACTTCCAATTCCCCCGTCATTGCAGACAGAACCCCTTTTTGAATTTCTTCGATAACCTTTTGGTCAACTTCATCGTAAGCGTGACCCAAAATAATGGGGCCGAACGCCATGCGATAGTCAATGTACTTCTTGCCGTCTACGTCCCATAAATATCCGCCCTTGGATTTTTCGACGTACGGCGTGATTCCGTCCCCCCAAAAACGAAAATTAGAATTGACCCCCAGCGGTATTACGTTCTGTGCGCGTTTCTGTAAAGATTGCGTCTTGGAACCAAACATGATTTTCTCCTTGAATTTTAGAGCGGCAAGCCGCTCGCAGTTTCATTATTCGCCGCTGATTTCTTTTGCAATTCTTTCTGGAACCCGCCATTGATATACATCCTTCAAAATAATCGGCACAATGGAAGTGGTGGTCTTACGCACCCCGGGGACTTTACGCACCACCTCGGTTACAAAGTGATATACCTCCGCCGTGTCCTTCGCCACCAGTTGAATGCTAATATCATTCTGACCGATGCCGCACGCCACATACGTGACGTTCTCGAACAAGGCTAGTTTTTTCGCCACTTCAAGGATCATATCTGATTCGACTTCGAGCCAGACGTCGGCTTTGATGGTAAAGCCGAGCGCCTCCGGGCTGATCACCGCGCTGATTTGGATGACTCCCTCTTCGATCATGCGGTCAATGCGGTAGCGGATCGCGCGCTCAGAGATGTCTTCCATGCGGCGCGAAATCTCCGAAGCAGACATGCGTCCATCTTCGAGGAGCAAATTGACTATTTTCACATCAGTTTTGTCGAATTCATACATAGTACGCATATTTGTTTTCCGAAAGAGACACGAACTGCGCGAATATATCTGAAAACGACATAAGTGTCAAGTAAGGGAGTGGCGAATTGTGTGGGTTAAAACAAAGGCGCAAAGACGCAAAGCCGCCAAGAATCCTTTGAGACGTTGTGTCTTTGCGTCTTCGTGGCAAATGAAACCCACCCTTTTAGCCACTCTCTAGGCGACAGTCATCTTAAAGATGACTGTCGCCTATTCCTCCTAATCTGCCCCCATAACCTCGCTTACTTCTTCCTTCTCATCCTCTTCCGCCACGCCGTACTGCACTTCAAGTTCATGTCTGAACTGCTGGGTGTACAGGCGGTAGTAATGTCCGCGCTGGCGCAGGAGTTCGGCGTGCGTACCCTGCTCCGCGATGTGACCGTCCTCGATGACGAGAATGCGGTTCGCGCGGCGGATGGTCGAGAGGCGGTGCGCGATGACGAACGACGTGCGTCCCTGCATCAGCGCTTCCATGCCTTTTTGAATGCGCGCCTCGGTCAGCGTATCCACCGAAGAGGTCGCCTCGTCCATGATGAACAACTCGGGGCGGGCAAGCGCCGCGCGAGCCAGCGAGATCAACTGCTTCTGCCCAACCGATAAAAGATTGCCGCTTTCGCCCACGTTCTGCTCATAACCCTTTTCCAGCGTCACGATGAAATCATGCGCGCCCGCAATCTGCGCGGCTTCTTCCACTTCCGCGTCGTTCGCTTCCAACCGCCCGTAGCGGATATTCTCGCGCACCGTCCCGCTGAACAAATGCGGTGTTTGCAGCACAATGCCGATTTTGTTATGAATCGACTCCAACTGGTAATCCATATAATCGCGCCCGTTAATGCGGATGACGCCCTTGCTCGGCTCGTAAAAGCGGCAGAGCAAATTTACGATGGTGGATTTTCCTCC
>JAQTWR010000282.1 GCA_028689195.1 Anaerolineales bacterium
ACAATACATATCAAATCGAAATTAAGTAATGGAAGCGCGTCGCGCCAAAGCGTCGGAATTTTTCTGATACGCAGGCGCGACGCGCCCCTCATGGAGAAAAAATGTCCACGCCCGAAAAATCTAAAATCTTAACCTTGAACGAAATGATCGCTTATCAGGAAGGCGCGGTCGTCAGCCGCCAGATTACAAAAGCCGAAGCGGGCAACGTCACGCTTTTCGCGTTCGATAAAGATCAGGGATTGAGCGAACATACCGCGCCCTTCGACGCGCTGGTTCACATCCTCGACGGCGAAGCGCGGGTAATCATCTCTGGCGTACCCTTCGATTTGAAGACGGGCGACGCGATTATCATGCCTGCGAACGAACCCCACGCGCTCAAAGCCGCGCAAAAATTCAAAATGCTGCTGACCATGATCCGCGCATAGCGTGGCGCGACATTTATGTCGCAGCCTTTTGTGTGACAATTCCATTTCGTTCCTGAATTACCAACCCAAAATAATCTTCCTGCCTTATAATTTGCCCAACCAACATGTCGCCGACTAAATCAGCAAGTGAACGCAAGACCATCGCAGCGCTTGGCGCGCAACTCAGCCGCGTCTGGGGCGCTGAATTTATGGCGGGCGTGACGGACTCTGCGACCGCCCATGATATTAACGTAGTCTATTTTGTCGGAGGAAGACCCGTCGCCATTGCCGCGCCAGAAATAGGCGGACGGTCTTACGGGTTGTACGATCTGATCAAGCCCGGTCAATTTGACGGCATTTTACTCGCCGCGGATATTGGTCATACTTCTGCGGAAGATGTTAAGAATTTCTGTAAAGTTTTTGCGCCCACGCCCATCGCGTCTTTTGCGGTGCAAGCGGAGGGCGTATCTTGTTTTATCGCGGATAACGACGGCGGAATGCGCGCCATGATTCGTCACTTGATTGAAGCGCATGGCTATAAGCGCATCGCCTTCATTCGCGGCAGGCAGGGACAGGTCGAATCGGATATCCGCTTCAACGCTTACAAGGAAGAATTGAAAGCGCATGACATCCGCTTTGACGAACGTCTCGTTGTCGAGGGCGATTTCAGCCCCGAAAGCGGACGCGCCGCCGCGCGTACTTTGCTCGACGAGCGCGGCGTTCGGGTGCAGGCGATTGCCGCGTCCAACGATCGCATGGCATTCGGCGCAATGGAAGTTTTACAACAGCGCGGAATCCCAATCCCCGATAGTATTGCCATTACGGGCTTTGACGACATCAGCGAATCGCAATCTATGGGCGTGCCATTGACGACCGTGCGCCAATCGTTTTATGACGCGGGCAGGCTCGCTTTCGACTCTTTATTGAAGCAAATGAACGGCGAACATGTAGACGACGTTACCGTGTTGCCGACGCAATTGATCGTGCGATGGTCGTGCGGATGTTTGCCCGAAAGCATAAAGCGCGCGGAAGTCCGCGCAAAAGAGGTGGCGCAGACTGGCGCGCTGCAAAATAAACGCGATGCGGCAATCCGCGCGTTATTAGGCGCGGCGGGCATCGCGGAAACCGATCCGGTTACCGCTCAATACCGCGATATTTTCGGGCGCACATGGGACGTTTTCCTTGCGGGCTTGAACGATCCCGATAAAAGCGACGCGTTCCTTAAGATGACGCAATCTATGGTAGAGGTGTTGCAGCGCAACGGCTTCGAGCCTATCACCTGGCATAACGTCATCTCGACGTTCAGGAAATACGCGCTCGGCGGCATATCGAGCAGCACGGCTATGTTGCGCGCCGAGAATCTATTTCAGCAGGCGCGTATGTTGGTCGGCGAATTGTCCCAGCGCGCGCAGGCGTTCCGCCGCTTGCAATTTGAGCAGCAGGAAGAAGCGTTGAGCAAGTTCGGTTTTTCCATGGCGCCCGCCATGACGCTCGAAGAAATCGGCGACGCGATTTCAACGCATTTTCCGGCGCTCGGCTTGGAGCGGTGGTATGTGATGTTCTACAGCGACGTCAGCTCGCCCGGCTCGATCTCTTCTCCCACGCCCGAAAGTTATCGTTTGCTTTTGCAATACGATCAGAAAAAATTCCAAATCCCGCAGGAAAAATCCGCGATAGCAACGGGACGTTTGGTGCCGCGCGGAAAAACCCCCGAAGACCATCGCTACACCGCGCTGGTGATGCCCCTGTCTTTGGCGAGCAACCGCTTCGGTTTTATGTGGGTCGAGTTGGGTCCAACCGATTGGGATGTGTACGTTCGTTTGAAGCATTTGCTTTCCAGCGCGCTCCTGCGCACCATGCTTGTTCAGCAGCGCGAGTTGGCTCAAAAGGAAGTGGAACGCCTGCTCGGCGACGCCCGCGACCGCGCAGTGGAACTTGCGCGCGCGCGCGATGCGGCTGAAAAAGCCGCGGCGCAAAACGCAAAATTATTCGAGACCGAACAAGCGCGCCGTCACGCCGTTGAAGCGCTCGCGCGTTCTTCGCGTCAGTTATCTTCGCTGACCACAGTGGATCAACTGCCCCAGCAGATTTTGGAGCAGTTGAAGAAAATCCTGCGATATGACGTCGGCGTTTTATTTGTGGAAGATGTGAATGGCGAGCCGCGCATCCGTTCTCATTTGGGGCTGCCCAAAGACGCGAATATTTCCGAGTTTCACCTGAGGGTCAACGGCAAGAATTTTTATCACACCGTCGCGCGAAAAGGGGAAATCCTTTTGATAAGCGACGTGAAAGCCGTAAAAGATTGGTATCAACCCGAATGGCTGCCGAAAAATCGGTCATGGCTGGGCGTGCCGCTGTACTCGAAAGATCATGTCATTGGTTTGCTGGCGTTGAGCCGTGCGATAGATACTTTCAGCGAAGACGACAGTTTATTGGCGACCACCTACGCCATGCAAGCGACGGTCGCTTTGGAAAACGCGCGTCTCTACGACGAGGTGATGGGCTTCAATCAAATGATGGAGCGCATGGTTTCGCAGCGCGTGGAAGAATTGAACAACGCCTATACCACGCTCGCCAAACACGATAATAATAAATCCGCGTTCATTCAAGTTGCGGCGCACGAGTTGCGCACGCCGCTGACGGTTATCAAGGGCTATCTTGGCATGTTGCAAGCGGATGCCGCCATTCAAGGAAATGCCGCGCTGGGTCAGGCGATTGACGGCGTGTTGCAGGGGACGAGCCGCCTGCAGCAGATTGTAAGCAGTATGCTCGACGTCGCCCGTCTCGACAGTCAGGTGGTTAGCCCGCATATCGAGCCGGTCAGTTTAAGTTTGATCGTGCGCCTTGTGCATAAGGATTACGTCAAAGACCTTGAAGCCCGCAATTTGAATTTCATAATGGACGAGAAAATTAAAGACATCCCCATGCTTTTAGCCGACCCCGAATTGCTCAAGAAAGCGCTGGATCACATCATCGTCAACGCAATCAAATTTACGCCCGACGGCGGAACGGTTTCCGTCTCGGCTAAAGTTGTAGAGGATGCGCGAATGGGCAAATGCGCCGAAATTTGCGTGAAAGACACCGGCATAGGCATAGACGCAGAACACCACAAGATTATTTTTGAAAAACTATATCAATTGGGAAAGGTGGAGTTGCACTCCTCCAGCCGCACCAATTACAAAGGCGGCGGCGCGGGCTTGGGGTTGGCAATCGCGCAGGGCATTATCAAAGCGCTGCAAGGCAATATCTGGGTGGAAAGCGCCGGACACGACGAGACGAATTTCCCCGGTAGCGCGTTCTTCATCCGCCTCCCGCTGGCGAAGTGATATTAACTATCCCTTGCTGTTTTTAGACAAAAAACGCTATTGACATCCAAATTATTTTGTGACATACTACCGCCATTGATCGGGGGCAAGCAAATGAATTGCCATCCTATGAAAGGAGGAGGTGATGTCCATTATGAAAAGTAGTAACGCAAGCGCCGTGACATCCCTCCTCAAGATTTAGGGAAGTCACGGCGCAAACCCCACGACTGCCATCCGCAAGGATGGCAGTCTGGCTTTTAGGCTATGAGCAGGTTGGCTAATAAAAACCGACTGAAGAATCAACGCGGCGCGCATATTCGTTAATCCCGCCGCTGACGTTGATTATGTTTTTGAGTCCCTGCCGCGCGAGCCACATGGTTACCTGCACGCTGCGGCTGCCGTGATGACACATCACATATACTGGAATTTGCCCCGCGCGGATAGATTCGGATAACGAGTTGATTCCTTCGCGCGCCATTTTACTCATGGGCGCCGCTTCAAGGCGCGGGTCTGCGATTTTTGCGTAATTTAATTCATCCGGTTCGCGCACGTCCAGCAAAATGAATTTCTCTTCAGACTTCAGTTTTTCATCGAGTTCGGCGACGGTAATTTCGGGGAACATGATTTCTCGCTTTTGGACGGACGACGGAAGTGTTGCAATCTCGGTCTTCCGTCA
>JAQTWR010000008.1 GCA_028689195.1 Anaerolineales bacterium
AGTTTTCCCCGAATAACTCCCGTAACGCGACATCAATAAATGTCGCGTTACTTTTTTTAATCCCCTGTATAATCGCTTTATGCAAAAACTAAAATCGAGGGTCGCGCATTTTTTATTATTCGCGCTGGCTTTATTGTTTGTATTCTGCGTTTACGTTTTCTACGATCTTCCTTCCATCAATTCTCTTCCCGAAAAATTAAACCAGCCAAGCGTAAAAATTACAGACCGCAGCGGACGATTGTTGTACGAGGTCATCCCGGCAGAAGGGAGAAACGCCGCGCTTGCAATCGAGAATATTCCGCAGTGCATGAAAAACGCGACCATCGCGGTGGAAGACAAAAATTTCTATAAAAACTCAGGCGTGGATTTTGCCGGAATCATCCGCGCGCTATGGATTAATATCAGGGGCGGAGAGACGCTTTCAGGCGGAAGCACCATCACGCAGCAAACCGCGCGGACTTTGTTATTGAGCGACGAAAAAACCGAGCGCACGCTGCGCCGCAAACTACGAGAAACCGTCCTCGCATGGCAGTTGACGCGCGCCTACTCAAAGGATGAAATCCTCGCGTTATATCTTAATCAAATCTACTATGGCGGCATGGCGTATGGAATTGAAGCCGCATCGCAGACTTATTTTGGCAAGCCCGCCGCAGACTTGTTGCTGCCCGAATGCGCCTTACTTGCAGGTTTGCCGCAAACTCCGGGCGTTTATAACCCATTCACTAATCCCGACCTTGCATTGGAACGTCAGCGCGTTGTGTTGGGATTGATGGAGAAAAACGGCTTCATCACAACCGAACAGCGCATCGAAGCCGAGAGCGCGCCATTAAGTTACAACGCCGCGCCCTACCCCATCGAAGCGCCGCACTTTATATGGATGATCAAAGATCAACTGGACGAACTTTACGCATCGGGGCGATTAAATAGATCGCAAAGTTTAATCGTCCGCACTACGCTTGATCTGAGTATGCAAAATCTCGTCGAAGAAATTATTCGGCGGCGCATCGAGGATTTCAAACCAAAACCCGGGGAGATCAATCGCAACGTGAATAACGCGGCGGCGGTTGTATTAGACCCGCGCGCGGGCGAAATCCTCGCATTGGTCGGCAGCGCGGATTATTTCGACGCGTCTATTCATGGCGCGCTCAATATGGCGATCTCGCCGCGTCAAAGCGGATCGGCGTTCAAGCCAATCATCTACGCCGCCGCGCTTGACCCAACGCGGACAAAACCCTTCACGGCAGCCACATCCATTTTAGACGCCGCCACAACATTCAAGACGAAAGACAACCAGCCGTATAAACCCGTCAACTACGACAGCCGCGAACACGGTTATGTTTCAATGCGCGAAGCGCTGGCTTCTTCGTTGAACATCCCCGCCGTGTTGACACTGCAAAATATCGGCGTAGAAAAAGCAATCGCGCTTGCGAATCAACTTGGCGTAAAGTCTCTCCGCGCGCCGCAAAACTACGACCTGTCGCTTGCGTTGGGCGGCGGGGAAATGTCGCTGCTGGAATTATCCACCGCGTATTCGGCGTTTGCAAACGATGGAATTTACGCGGGGAACTCCTCTATTCTCGGTATTCGCAACGCCGACGGGACTCTTTTGTACGCGCAGGAAAAACCTCCCGCGCAGCAAGCGCTTGACGCGCGCGTCGCGTGGTTGATTTCCGACATCCTCAGCGACGACAACGCGCGCGCGACGGGATTTGGAGTCAACAGCATTTTGAAGATTGACCGCGTCGCCGCCGTCAAAACGGGAACGACTACAAATTTCCACGACAACTGGACTATTGGATACACGCAAGATTTACTAATCGGCGTTTGGGTCGGCAACAGCAATTACCAAGCCATGCACAATGTCTCTGGATTGACGGGCGCGGCGCCAATTTGGGCTGAAGCCATGCGCTCGATATTGCAGGGACAACCCGATAAAGTTTTCACACGCCCCGCTGGTTTGACGCGATTTCAAACAGAGTGGTTTATTGACGGCACGCAAACGCGCGCATGGAACGTGGTGCAAAACGACGACCAGCGAGTCAACGCGCAAGCAAGTCGGCAAGTTGAAGAGTCCGCAAAATTAATACTCGCCTTGCCCATAGATAACACAACTTACCGCGTCGCTCCCAATCTCGATGCAGCCATGCAACAGTTAAAAGTTTCGGCTCTCGCGGGGACGGGTTTTACGCAAATTATTTTTTACGCAGACGGCGTCGCCATACAAACGCTTTCCGCGCCGCCGTTTGAGACATGGTGGAGGCTGTCTATTGGCGTTCATCAATTTTGGGCGGAGGGCGCGGCGGCGAACGGGGAAACAATAAAAAGCGCCGTAACGACTATTACGGTAACGGAATAATCCCCGCATGATTTTGCCGATAAGACATTCGCTGAAAAGGAGAAAATATGGTTGACCCAAATTTCTTTAACGATGTTCCGATTTTTGAATTGCTCGACGCGGAAGAACGCAAAGCGCTCGCGGACCAAGTTTCAATCCGCAAATTTAAGGCGGGGCAAGTCGTCTTTAAAGCGGGCGACCCCGGCGGGCTGGCGTACCTCGTGCAAAAGGGACTTATCCACGTTACGATTAAGGATGCAAATTTCGAGGACGCCATCGTAGGCGTCGCCGACGACGGCGGATTGGTCGGCATGTCTTCTTTAATGGCAAACGAGAATCACCAAACAACCGCCGTCGCAACCGAAGACACAACCGCCGTCGAAATTGACCGTAACGATATTATGGTATTGCTAACCGCAAAGCCAATGGCTGGCTTGGATATGATGACCATTATCGAAAAACAACTGCGCGCAGCGCACAAACTCATGCGAACGCGCGTTTCTAAAAACCCCAACGAAGAGATCGAGGGTCAGGAAACTTTCGGCGAAAGAATGGCAGACGCGGTGGCAAAATTCGGCGGTTCATGGGGATTCGTCATCGTCTTCTTCATTGTACTGGTTACGTATACGACGATCAATTCCGTTGTCGGCAAACCCTGGGACCCATATCCGTTTATTTTGCTGAATTTATTTCTATCCATGCTCGCGGCAATTCAAGCGCCTGTCATTATGATGAGTCAAAACAGGCAGGACTCAAAAGACCGCTTGCGAAGCGAACTCGATTATCGCGTTAACCTCAAAGCCGAGTTGGAGATCGAAGAACTGCTTCATCGCATGGGCAAGATTGAGGAAATTCTCGTAGAGCATACATCCGAAAGCGGCGAGTGAAAATCGCCCGCGTCCTCAGCCCTTCTCCGCAGAGAGAGGGAAATTAAATTGGAGATTGATATGAAAAAAATTATCCCGCTGTTTTTGATGTCTTTCCTGCTCGCCGCATGTGATATGTGGAACGCGCAGCCGCAGCCCTTCCCCGTATGGACCGCGATTCCTTCGCGCACGCCGAGTATTATCACCGCCACGCCAATCATCCTGACCCCGAATGTAATCGTCGTCACACCTATTACGCCGACAAGTACAGAAACTCCCCCGCCAACTATCGAACCGACATTCACGCCCATATTGTCTACCGAGACACTTGCCATCGTCCCCGCGCCATCTGTCTCGATAGACGTTCTCGGCTGCAACACCAGCATTGACATCATGCACGGCATGGGCGAAGTCACCAACGCGTATGTAACCGTGAAAAATACGGGCAACGCAGACCTGCCCAATACCTGCGCCCTGCTCCGCGCCATTGACGAAGGACGCGAACATCCCGATAAAAAAGTTTGCGTTCCCAATCTGCCCATCGGCAATCAAGTCACGCTGAAATTAACCGTCGACTCGACTTACAAGGAAGGCACCATCATCCAAGTGGACGCTTTGTCCAACGACGCGATTCTCCTCCGCGTGGATAAACAATCCTGCACAGATATTGGACTCTTCGGCGGCGCGCCGTCGGACACGGGCGTCGTAAAGCCGATAGAGTAGTAGAAATATCAACTGCGAAATTCAAAAATTTGGTAATAGCCTATCTGAATCACATCCCCTTGACGAAGCGCAATGGGCGCGCCCCGCGGAACGGGATTCCCATTGACGTACGTTCCCAACGCGCTCGATTCGTCGCGAATATACGCGCCCCTTTTTGTAAGGAGAATTGTCGCGTGAGCGCGCGAAACGCTCTTTTCATACAAACGGATATGGCAATTCGCTCCCCTGCCGATTAACGTTTCGTGCCCCGCAAATTGGACAACCTGCCCGGATAAATCTCCTGAGCGGGCGTATAGATGAGGAACGCCGGGTTTAATTGGAGGCTGAGGCTGTTGCGGCGTTGGGGGCTTTATCGGCGGAGGCGAAGGGATTTCAAATATCGTTTTCGAATAATCCTCTTTCGGCTTGGGCGGTTCGACGCGAACGTCGCCGCACGCCTGAATAAAGGCGTTATAAAAATCAAGCATGGAGCCATATCGCTCGGCGGGATTCTTGCTCGCGGCTTTTTGAATCACAGGAAAAACGCCCGACGGCAACTTTGAATTGAATTTTGAAAGCGGCGGCAAAGGCAGGTAGGAATGCTCGTAGGCGTAACGTTCGCGCGGCGTAGAACCGGGGCTTTTTGTATCGCCATGATACGGCACAACGCCGCCGCTCAACATTTGGTAAACCGTGATGCCCAGCGAATAAATATCCGTTTGCGCGCTGACAATGCCTTGCGAAAACTGTTCGGGCGCCATGTAAGGAAGCGTCCCGCCCGCCGCTTGTTCGCGCGCAACATGCGCTACGCCAAAATCCGCGAGAAAAACGTCTTTGCCATTCTCGTGCAATAAAATATTGGACGGTTTTATATCGCAATGAAACAGCCGTTTTTGATGCGCAAAGTTCAGCGCGCTGCAAATCGGTTGAAGGATGGGAAGCGCTTCGGACAGATACAAAGGGCGGTTTAAGTCTTCAATTCTTTTCTTCAAATCCGTCCCGTCCACCCAAGCCATCACGATGAAAATAATTCCGCGCTCGCTGCCGAATTCATAGAAGCGCACAATATAAGGGTGCGTCAAATCCTGCAAAAATCCCGCTTCTTTTTGAAACGCCTGAATCACCCTGGGGTTTTCAGACAAATCGCGGCGCAAAACCTTTACCGCCATCTTAGCGGAGCGCAATGTATCCCACGCGAGGTATACGTCAGCCATGCCGCCGCTGCCGACAATCTCGCGCAGGAAATACTGGTTCTTAAGGGTGTCGCCTTTAAGTGAACTCATAATCCCATTTATGGATTTGACAACCATGTGGGAATTTCAACGGTTGCAGTTTGGTTATACAAGATTTCGGTAATGAACGCAATGTACGGGCGTCCATTTGAAAAAGATATATTGTATTGAGGGTCGTCGTGATTTCTTACGGCGGTGAATTTATCTTTGAGGCTGGCAAGAGTTCGAATTTGATTTCCCTCGCCGACCGTCGTCGCGTATACTTTTCCGCTCGACGCAACATAGATAAAAAATTGACCGTTCGGACCTTCCGCAAAGTTTCCTTTTTCCCATGGACCCATTTCGTAATCCCCACCCGGATAACAAATCATCAAGTACATCCCTTTGCTGGTGGGCTTCTCGGTGATGCGCAAGTCATTGCAGAACGGAGAGGAAGGCGACGGAGCGACCGTGGGGGTGAAATGAAGTTCGCGTTCAATTTGCGTCGCCAGCGCGACGGCGGTCATCACTTGATAATCCGGCGTGCTAGTGACGGGACGGGAAGTCCGCGTTGGCAGAGGGTTCGAAAACGACGCCGAGGTCGCGCGCAAAGTAGGAGCCGCGGGAGTTTGCGCGCTCCGATTCCACAAAAACGCTCCGCCAATAACAGATGCGACGCATAACAGCAAGGCAATAAACGCGCCGCCGGCAAGTAACGCGGGGAGAAAAGATTTACTCGTTTTCTCAGGCGTTATCGCGGGAAGAGTCGCGTCGCCGACGGTCATTTTGAGGGCGGCGGGCAAAACGGCGCGATCCGCTATCGAAGCGGGCGAAATGTTCACCGCGGCGCAAATCGCTTCGAAAAATTCCTGGGCATTTTGATAGCGATTCACAGATTCTTTTTCCAGAGCCTTGAGCGTCACATTCGCCAAGCCTTCCGAAATTTCTGGATTAAGTTCGCGCGGATTCTGCACCTGCGAATGTAACTGCTCCTGACGAATCCGCATACTCAGCGTGGGAGTGCTTTTATCAGATGACGTATTTGAAGCGGAACCCCTGAAAGGGCGGGCGCCGGTTAGCATTTCATATAACATAATCCCAAGCGCGTACACGTCGGTCGCGGGCGTAACGGGTTCGCCGCGAATCTGCTCCGGCGGCATGTAAGCGGACGTACCCGCCGAATCAATCGTGGTTGTGGCGCTTTCCGCGTGGCGGGCAATACCAAAATCGGTGAGGTAGATTTGCCCGCTGCTGTCAACCATCACATTACCGGGTTTAACATCGCAATGCACCACGCCGTTGGCGTGGGCGTATCCCAAAGCGGCGCACAAAGCCTTGAAATAAATTAGGGTATCCTCCACAGGCAAGAGCGCGCCTTTGCGATGCTTCAAAACATCCTTCAAAGAGGGACCATCCACAAAACGCTCCAGCATGAAAACAACATCCATGCTGTTGTATAAGCCATAGAACGGCACAATATTGGGATGTCCCAATTTTTGCAAATCGCGAGCCTCGCGCTGAAACTTCGTGAACATAGACGGGTCTTCCGCCAGTTCGCTATGCAATACCTTCATGGCAAGCGGCACGTTGCGCTTCAAATCCCACACGCGATACACCGAACCCATGCCGCCTGCTGCGACAAACGCGTCAACACGGAATTGCGATAGTAAATTCTGTCCAACCAAAGTAGCCATTATAAAATTCCTTTAGACCATTTCTGGACGCCTATAACGTCCTTATTTCATTTCTTTCTTGCGCAATCTTATTGTTGAAATTGAAGTTCGGTCGAGCCAACGCGGATGTGGTCGCCTGACCTCAAAACAGACGCGGTGATTCTCGCGCCATTCAAGTATACGCCGCTGGAACTTCCTATATCCTGAATAAACCACTGACCGTTGGAGAATCGAATCCGCGCGTGGCTGCGCGAAACGGATGGATCTTCAACATAGACGCCGCTCGTGCGGCTGCGTCCGATAACCGAATTATCGCGGATGGAAACGGCGCGCCCCGCTCCCTGCCCCGAAACAATATACAGCGTTGCGACCGCGCCGCCAACCCTTGCCGCGCCGCTTCGCTTTTGATTGCGCTTCGCCGAGGTTACGAAAATATACGTCAACAACCCGCCCAGAATTAATGGGACAAGGATCAGAATTGCCGGGAATTCTACTACGGGTTGCGGCGCGATTTTACCCATTCGCGCAGAAACGACCGCATTATATTCAATGATCCCTTCAGGGACTTCAACGCCAAGCGCGGTAAATGTCCAATTGCCCTGTATGGGATTCTGGATAATAACGCTCGCCAGCGACTTGGTCTGGAAAAAATGCGCGCCCGGATAATTTTGATCCACGATTTTTCCGTTTGGATCAACCAGAGACGGGTCAAGTTTGCTGCCGGGCCAGTTCAACGTAAACAACATTTCTTCCGTTCCCTGAGCAATATCGGCGCCGCCCAGTTGAACGGTTTGCCCCTGCGAGATGCTCCCCGTTTGCGCAAGCAGGATCGTCCCCGTAGACGAATGCCTGAGATTCACATAAACGTTTGCAAGTTCGGTTGCGTTTTGAGCGTTGTAGTAAGCGCCGCAGCCTGAATTTGCGGAAACCTGTTTAAGGAACTCTTCGTCAATAGAAGCCTCTCCGCTAACATTTCCGACCGTATTTGGAACCCCAAAGCCAACCGTGTAAATACAAATCCCCTTGCCGCCCGCTTCCGAAGCCAAATCTAAAACCTGTTGGCGCACCTCGTTTAAGTCGGTCAGTTCGACATTGCCCAGCCCGATATTGGGCATCCCGTCGCTGAGCAGAATAATGATGGGCTTGCCGTCTTTATTCTGGAATTGATCAATCGCCAAACGCAAACCGTCCGACATGCCCGTTCCGTTGCGCGCCGATAGATTAACAAGCGCGGCGCGCGCGGAGTTTACGTCAGCGGACAGCGGAGAATCCACCCATGCGCCGTCAGAGAAACTGAGGATGCCCACTTCCGCCCCCTGCGACGCGGAATTCTCCGCCTGAATGATGTCCAAGATTCGCGCGCCCGCGCCCTTCGCGGAATCCAGTTTCGTAACGCCTGAAAGGTCCTGTTCGTCCATGCTGCCTGAAATATCAAAAAGCAGCGCGGTGGAAGACGTTCCAGAAGCGGTTTGAGAAGGAGTCTCTGTTACCGCATATTGAGCGACTGGATTGAAAACGGCTTTTCCTTTTGCGTTTTCAGACGCGCAGGAAGATGCAAAGATAAGAATGGCTACGACAAAAGCCAATTGAAGTTTTCGAAAAATATTCATTCCGTTCTCCTTGCGCTATTTTACGTTCACCGTAAGCTCGTAGATATAATCGCCTGCCGGGTAATTTGTATTGCCGTCGAAAATATCTTGGATAACCCGCATGGTTTCAACGTAGGCATACCTCCCCGGCGGCAAGCCCGAAAGAACGCCCGCTCTTTCCTGACACGACATTCCATTTTGAGACGCATTGAAAACGTTGAAATTCGACTCGTCGATTTTCACGCCGTCAATTGCGGCGCTATAGATCATGTAACGTAAGTTTGCATTAAGCGTGGACGCATCCGACGCGCACCATCCCAAATTGAGCAAGACGGTTGTGTTGGCGGGAATATCCGCCTGCCAGTAATAATGTCCCGGCATTTCGGGGAAGTTCAAATTGCTTACGAAACTCCACAGGCTTTTTATATTCGTATCGGCGTATGTATTATATGGGCGTACCGAAAATGAAAGGCGGGGAGCAAAGGTAGCCGTTGGCGCGGCAGGCGGAATTTGCGCGATAGGCGTTGCGTTATTAAAGTCGGGTTTGGGCGCAGATAGCCTTCCGCCGCCTATAACTAAAATTGATATAACCACAAGCATAAAACCCAGAGATACCAACCAAAACGCGAGATTCTTTTTCTTTACGCGAACGATATTCTCGACCGCGTCATTCGTCGCGGCGGGGTCAACTCGAAGTTTGTTGTCGCTATAAAAATCGGCATGTTCGAGCGCGTTCAGCAAATCCATTGCGCTGCGAAAACGCCGCGAGGGGTCTTTTTCCAAACAGAATAAAATGATCCGCTCGAGCTGCGGAGAAATCGCGGAGTTGTAAGCGCGCGGCGAAGGCGGCAGGGAATGTAAGTGTTCCTGACGCACCCGCTCGGAGGGCGTCCCCGCCGTATTTGCAGATTGCCCGTTGAACGGACGCGTTCCCGTCGTCATTTCATAAAGCAACACGCCTAAAGAATAAATATCCGAAGCGGGAATGGACGGCTCGCCGCGAATTTGTTCCGGCGGCATATAGCCGGGCGTGCCAACCTGCCCCAAATCGGACGAGTTCCCCGAAAACCGCGCGATGCCAAAATCGGTAACGAAGACTTTATCGTCGCGGCTTATCAATATGTTCGTGGGTTTGATGTCGCGGTGGACGTAACCGCTTTTATGGGCGTAATTCAACGCGGCGCAAATTCCGCGCATGATTTTCAAAATACGGTCGCGGGCAAGCGGTTTATTATCGCGCGCGCGCATTTCTTCGCGCAGGGTGACGCCGTCCACATAATCCATTACGATAAATAAAATATCATCGTCGCGTTCAAGATTATAGAAGCGGACAATATTCGGATGGTCTAGTTTCTTCAACGTAGTCGCTTCGTCGCGAAAATGTTCGACGAATGCGCGATTTGCGGCAAGTTCTGGGTTGAGGACTTTTATAGCCAAATCTGCGTTGCGGTCTACGTCGCGCACCTTGTATACGCCAGCCATACCGCCTTTGCCGACGGCGGATAGAACGCGATAGCGCTTAGCGAGGGTTTGACCAACGAGGTTTGGCATAAGGACTAATTACATTCGAAATCGAAACGTCGTTTCGCCGATGCAGACTTCGTCGCCGTCGTTCAAACGCTGGGCTTGAATGCGCTTGCCGTTAACAAAAGTCCCGCCGGCGCTTTCCTGGTCTTGAATAAACCACGAACCTTGCGCGCCGCGAATACGAACATGCACGCGCGAGATTTGCGGATCGTTAATAGGGCAATCATTTTGACTGCTTCTGCCAATGTGAAAATCGGGGTTGGAAATTGGCACGCTGCGCGGCGCATTTCCGCTGACCAATTCAAGACGCGGCGCGGCGCTGGGTTGATGTATCGGCGGCGGCGGAGAATAAACGGGCGGCGCAAAATTTGGCGTCGGAGCGCCATATTGAGGTCGAGTATCTTTGCGCGCGGGTTCGAACAATTCGAGGATGATTCCAAATCCCGCCGCGCAGTATCCTAAAAACAAAACAAAAAAACCGGCTTTGATTTTAAATTCCAAACCTAATTGTTGCATTTGCGAATATAGCGTGGCAACCGAAATTAGAATGCCCAATATTCCCAATCCCAATCCGCCGCCTTCGCCAAAAATAAACAGGTATCGCTGCTGGTTGGTGCGCGCAACAAGGAAGGAAAAGACGATGGCGATCAACGCGCCCGCAAGAACCAGATAAAGAACGCCTTGATTAAGTTGAGACGCCGCCGTATTCATACTAAAAGACTGCTCCTGCCCCACGCAAGAGACCGCCATGCTTGGAATAAAAAATCCAAACAGAATCAAAAACGATCCCGCCCGTACAAGCCATTTCTTTATGCTGTTATCCATTTCGCGCCTCCCGAAACGCCCCTCTCCTTTTGGGAGAGGGGAATTAACTCGAGGGAAAAATCCGCATTAACTTTCAGCGGTTTTTTTAGATCTTTTGGCTGCTGTGCGCGGTTTTCGTTTTGCCTTTGGTTCGAGCAATTTGATGACAAAAACCGTCTCGCCGATTCTAATCGTATCGTTTTCGTACAGCGCGGTGGCTTCGCGGATTCTCTTGTCGTTGACATACGTTCCGTTGGCAGAGGCAAGGTCCCAAATAATGAAATCGTCGTCTTCTATCGTGAATTTGGCGTGCCTGCTGGAAACCTTCGGGTCGTCGAGAATAAGCGCGCCCTCTTTCCGTCCGACAACCGTGCCTTGTTTTACAGGATAAAAACGCCCGCGACGCGAACCTTCTTTGACCCATAACAAACCCAAAGTGACGCTCAACGGCTCTGCGAGTTCGGTTTTATCCAGTTCGTCGTCATCGCCGCGCCCGCGACGCGGAAGTTCGGTGGCTTCTTCTTCGTCGTAGTCCAAAATACCGCGACCAGAACGGCGCGAGGCGGGAAGTTCAGTCGCGCCTTCATCGCCGCCATTTCCGCCGCCTTGCTCGTCTGGAAGCAAGGTCGGCGCGGTGCGTCCGCCATAAATATCGGTCGGAAGGTCGTCATCCAAAGAGATAGGCATTCCGGGACGCGGAGACGCTCCCGCGTGCGGATAAGGACAAGCGCCTAGCGAGGCGTCGTAGGGACCGTGTTCGGGGCAAAATGCTTCTTGAGCCATAGTAAATTCTCCTTACTTAACGAATCGCGCCGACAAAGCGCAGAACGGTGTTATCGCCTAAGCGGATTTCATCATCGGGTTCGAGCAATACGGGTTCGCGCACTACGCGTTCATTGACGCGGGTAAGTCCCTTTGAACCGAGATCATACAACTTGAAGCGTCCATTTTGCTCGACGATTTTGGCGTGCTGGCGGCTGACGGTGCTGTCGCCTGTGAGGTAAATGTCATTGCTGGGAAGGCGACCAATGACGGTTTCATGTTCGCAGAGTTGATAATTTTTCCCGTTAGAGGCAACCAGCCACGCCTGAACCTTGCGCTTATTAGACGGCGGCGGCGCGGACGAAACGCCGGTATTGTTCGCGGGCTGCCGATAACCTCCCCTGTCGTTATTGGGCGCGTGCATAATGATCGGGTCGCGCGGTCTATCCATAGCGGCGCACTCAGGGCATTGACCTAAAACCTTTTCGTACGCGCCGTGCATTCCGCGCGGACAACCCATCATCCCTTGAAAAGTGACGTAGTATCCAATCGCCAAAACGACGGGGAGTAGCCCGCCTAACACGCCAAGATAGAAGACCGGCTCGGCAAAAAGCGCGAGCGGCGAAAGCAGCGGATTGGCGGGGTCGGTGGTGAAGCGATAAACAATCGCGGGCAGAATCAAAGCGGCGGAAAATAATATGCCAAGTTTCCAGCCCAGCGCGGGAAGGCGGCGCGTTCCGCTGTCATAGATGATTGCGATGACAGCCGCCACGCCAAACATCAGGAATATTGTCCAACCGCCCAAGCCTAATATTCCGTAATAGAACCATACAAAAAACGCGTTTGTTACAGTCATTTTTTCATCCTCCGAAAATTTGATGGATTATTATTTTTGTGGCGCGATATTAACAATTACTTGAGAGGGGTCTTAGTAGCAGTTACAGTAAAAATAGAAATAGGGGTTTCAAATTGCAGCATGTCTACATTCAACGACACGCCTGGCGGAATCTTAATGCAACCGCTATACCATACCCAACCTATTACGCTGTCTGCTGTGCGAACCTTCAACCACACATCGCTTGCTCCATGAGCGCGCCCCTTTGCCAAACCAGTTACAGCGAAAGCGTTATGCAATTCTATGCTCCCAATACCTTTGCCATTGTTTGGATCGTCTAATATGTAAACTAATCCGTTTGCATTTTGAGCACATTCGTTTGTTGCCACAACCAAATCTACATTGGTCGCCGTTGGGGAGTTTGTTTCTGTCGGGGCAAGGGATGGGGTTTGCGTCGGCTCTGGCGGCGCCTGTTGTTGCGGCGGCGCGGCTGGAGGCGCTTCTTGTTGCGCTACAGGCGGCTCTGTAGCAAGAGGCGGGACAGAAGCAAGAGACGGCGTCTCAAGATTTTCTTTGGTAACAGAAAAAGCCGCCAGTCCTGCGGCAACCGCCAAAGCCAAAAACAAAACGAGTAAAAGCATCACAATTGCCGCCTGCCATTTTCTCTCATTCAAAACAGAGAGAAAATCCATTTCCCGTTTGCGATTTTTCTTGCCGCGATTTGCCTTGTACGATGGCAAAGTCGGCTGCAAGGTATCCAAATCCACATCTTTTGGACGGATAATCGGGATGGCGGGAGATTCCGAAGTCAGCGATGGTTGATAGAAAACGACAATAACAGAGATATTATCCGCGCCGCCTTTGTCGTTGGCATATTTTATAAATCTTTCGGCAAGATCTTCGGGCTCGCCTATCGCCATCATGCTGGCAACGTCTTCTTTCAAAGCGTAACGCGTAAGCCCGTCGGAGCATAAAAGGATTTTATCGCCGCTTTGCAGGCGCAACGGTTCGTATGTTTCCACCGCCACATCGGGGTCGCCGCCCAAACTTCGCGTAAGCCGATTTTTGATGCTGGAAGCCATCGCTTCGGCTTCGGTCATTTCGCCCTGATCCACCATCTCGCCGACAAAACTATGATCGCGGTTGATCTGCGTCGCGCCGCCGTTACGAATCAAATATGCGCGGCTGTCGCCTACGTTCGCCACATACAAAAAACCTTCGCGCACCACCGCCGCGACAATCGTCGTCGCCATGCGGGTATCGTGCTGCGCTGCGTATTCGTGAATTTCCTCATTGACTTGCTTGAGAATGGAGCGTAAATATCCAAGCGGTTCGATCAAGCCGGGCTGATCGGGATCTGGATGGTACGTCTGATAATAATCAAATACGAGTTTTTGCGCGGCGTACTGACTGGCGCGCTCGCCCTTTGCCGCGCCGCCCACGCCGTCGGCAACAACGTAAAGGGAGCCGTAATTCTTTAATTCGGCGGAGTCGGTCGGCTCAAAATATGCGATGAAGTCCTCGTTATTTTTTCGCCGTCCCTGATCGGAACGTCCGGCGGTTTGAGTATTCACTAAAATCTCCTGAATCAAGAATCAAAACGCAAAACGGTTTCGCCAAGTCGGATGACGTCGCCGCGCATCAACGCCTGTTTTTGCGCCACAGGAATATTGTTCACGATGACGGGATTTTCCGCGCTAAGACTATAGATGAAGTATTGTCCCTGTTCAAAACGTATCGCCGCATGACGGCGCGACGCGTTCAATCCCTTTAGCGGAATATCGTTCTCTTCGCGCTTTCTTCCCAACTTCGTTTCTGTCGCGCCCAACCGCCAAACTTGATTTGGGTTCATGCCTTCCAATTCATACAGCGACGGTTTGCCCGACGCGGCGGCGGCGATTCCCTTGCGCTTTCGAGAGAGCAGCGCCAGCGGAATCACAAGCGCGGCAAGCGCGAGAATAAAAATCACAACTACGCCGCCCAATCCGCCCGGCTCGACATTTACGAAGATAGTCTCCGTCTCGGTGGTAAATAAACCAGCCGCGTCATACGCGATGATTCTGACGGGATACTGCCGCGACTCGTTGGGCTTCCAATCTGCGGAGTATTCGTTTGTGTTCGAATCTGCCGGAACAGAAGCGACCTCGCGGTTATCCACCATGAAGGCAACCCTGCTCAGCGCGACGCCATCCAGCGCGGTTACCCTTGCCTTAATCTGTACCGTCCCCGAAAGCGACGCGCCGTCTTGCGGCGAAACAACTTCAATTGTGATTGGCGGTTGAACGTTCAACGCAACGCTTGCCTGCCCCGTATTGCCGCCAACATCCGTAACCTTTACGAGAAAATTATGCGTATCCGCCGTCAGGCCAGAGTTGAACGAATTCCATTCATATGAACCATCGGCAGATTTGGCGATAGGGATTTGCGCGCCATCCACAGAAATATCCACGCTTTTGATAAGCGCGGGGGGCCAGTCAATTACGGGAGAAAATTTCACCAATCCGCCAACCACTTGATTTGGCTGAAGGTCGGGCAAGGTTATTGGAATGGAACTTTGTTTGGCTATGAAAAGATAAGTCGTTTTTTCCTGTCCGCCGCCGTAACTAACCGTAGCCAATAATTCATGTTGTTTATCATCGGCGGGGAAAGAAGATGTATAGCGAATTAAATATTGCTCGCGCAGGCTGCTCAATACTTCGTCGAACGATTTACTCAACTCTGATACGCTCGGAAGAATCTTCGCACTTCCGCCGGTTAGTTCCGCCATTTTCTTGAGTTCAACCGCGTTGACTTGCCCAAACCCCATTGGATATATAGGAATAGACGCGGCGCTTAATTCGCGCATTGCGTCATCCGACTTGAACACTCCCCTGCCCGTGTCTTTTCCGTCCGTAATCAAAACGATAATCCGCCGCCCCGATTGACTCTCCAGCGAGTTAAGCCCCTTGATCACCGCGTCGTACAAAGACGTATATTGACCCTCAGGCTGCAATGATTGTATGGCTTGCGTCACGCGCGCTTTGTCCTCGGTCAACGGCAGGATTTCATTCGGCTTATCGGAAAAATTGATTATTGCGACTCTATCTTTTGGCGATAGTTTCCCCACAAACGCAATCGCCGCCTCCATTGATTTTTGCATTGGCGTAGGCGAACCCTTACCGCGCATACTTCCGCTCGTATCCATAATCAATACAATGGATAATGGCTGTTCCTTATTCTGAACCGCCTGAAAAGCCTGGGCGGCAATTGGAGAGCCGTCTTCCGTCAGGACAAACGCATCTTGCTTCAAATTTTTAATAGGAAGCCCGTTCGCGTCTGAAACGGAAATATACGCGTCCACTTGCGGGAATTTTGAATTATCCAGATAATCTACGCGCGCGCGGAATCCCTCAAGCGCGGTCGCGGGCAACGGAAACAACAGCCCAATGAGAATCATCGAGCGAATCAGGTACTTGGTGACAATTTGCAGTTTCACAGACGCTCCTTCCCCAAAACAGCCAGGCAAACAATCCACACTTGACGAGCAGTTCAACTGTCTTAAAGTATACAGTATCTTTATAAATTTGGCATGGAGAATTATATCAGCGCCAGCCCAAAGTATAATCACGGCGCCGCAGAACATCGCGGCAAGGAAGCGCAAAGACTAAAAACTATGAAAACAAAAATTATCCCTCCCGTATTTATCACCCAATCTGAGGACGCGCTGGATAAAGGCTACGATCCCAAAGTGGCGCGCGGACTCTTGCGTTTTATAAAGCCCTACGCGGGGCAGATGGCTCTCGCGCTGTTCTTTATGATTCTCGTTACGGCGGCTTCTGTTTCGGGTCCATACTTTGTGAAGTTGGCAATTGACAATGGAATCAGAGCGGGCGACGCGGCGGCGCTAAAAAAGATTGTGCTGGCGTTTTTCATCGTCTCCACCGTTCAATTGGGATTCAACTATCTGCGCGTAAGAATCATGTCGCGGGTGGGGCAGCATGTTTTATACGATGTGCGTACCGCCATGTTCGACCATTTGCAAAAACTTTCGCTTGGGTTTTACAACCGTTACAGCGTAGGACGCGTAATTACGCGCGTCATCAACGACGTAGGAACGCTGCGCGAATTCATCACATGGGCGGTTCTTGCCATTGTGCGAAACCTGCTCGGCATCATCGGCACAATCATCGCCATGCTGACGTTGAATTTGAAGTTGTCGCTATTGACCTTCACCGTCCTGCCTTTCATGGCGCTGGCGACGATTCTCTTTCGTCAAGTTGCGCGCAGAAATTATCGCAGGGTGCGCGCGGCAATTTCGTGGGCAAACTCGACGCTGGCTGAAAACATCAACGGCGTGCGCGTGGTGCAGGCGTTCTCGCGTCAGGAACATAATTACAAAAACTTCAAGGAATACGTCAATCAATATTTTTACGAAACCAGCCTCGACGCGGCAAAGGTCGCCTCGGTATACACCCCAATTGTGGAGGCGCTTGGCGCGGCGGCGACCGCGCTTGTCGTTTATGTGGGCGGAGCCGCTGTGCTGGGAGAATCCATCACGCCGGGCGTGTTGATTGCTTTCGTGTTGTATGTAGACCGTTTCTTTGAACCCATCCGCGACCTGAGCCGCCGCTTCGACACGCTGCAATCCACAATGGCTGGCGGAGAGAGAATCCTCGATCTGTTGAATACAACGGTGGACGTCGAAGACGCGGTCAATTCGCGCGCAATGCCCCACATCGCGGGCAAAGTCCAATTTGAAAACGTATCGTTTCACTATTCGGACGATCCCGCGTTAGTGTTGGATCAAATTAATTTAACTGCGGCCGCCGGTCAAACGATTGCGCTGGTCGGCGAAACGGGCGCAGGCAAGACCACCATTGTCAAACTGCTTGCGCGATTTTACGACCCAACCGCGGGATTTGTCCGCGTGGACGACGTTGACCTGCGCGATGTAACGCAGCAATCCTTACGCAAACAGATGGGCATGGTGCTACAAGACCCGTTTCTGTTCAACGGCTCGGTGAAGGAAAATATTTTATTCGGCAGATTAAACGCCAGCGACAAAGACGTTATCGCCGCCGCGCAAGCCGTAGGCGCGCACGAATTCATCGTCAACTTGAAAAACGGATATGATACTTCGGTGGAAGAAGGCGGCGCGACGTTGAGCGTCGGTCAGCGCCAGTTGCTTTCATTTGCGCGCGCGCTGCTGGCTGATCCGCGTATTTTGATTTTGGACGAAGCCACATCTTCGGTGGATATTCAAACCGAGCAAATCATTCAAAAAGCGCTGGCGCGTTTACTGAAAGGACGCACGTCTTTTGTCATCGCGCATCGCTTATCTACCATCACCAACGCGGATAAGATCGTGGTCATAGAGGGCGGCGAGATCAGCGAACAGGGGACGCATCGGGAATTAATGGCGCTGCAAGGAAAATATTCCAGGTTGTATCAAACAGGGTTCGGGGAAGAAAGCGTCCATTGAGGGTCGAAATTCGCGGCGTTTTAACGCATCTTTTGTGAAAAATAGAGCGGATTAGGAAACTATCCAACTTCTGAGTGTTATATTCGGAAGAACGCGGTTGACTTCTTATTTACCTCCAATATAATTGGGGGCGCGTTACAATCCAAATCAGATCGCTCAAAGGAGAGAGAAATGAAACAAATTGCTATTAAGTTAGGGGCAGCGCTGGTGATAGCCAGCTTCGTCCTTTCTGCGTGCGGCGCTCCGGCAGCCCCCGCGACAGAGAAACCCGCCGCGCCTGCTGCAACAGAAGCGCCTGCCGCAACGCAAGCCCCGGCGGCTACTGAAGCGCCTGCCGCCGCAAAAGGCGAAGGCGAAGTTGCCATCGTCGCGTGGCCCGGTTACATCGAGCGCGGCGCAAACGACGCCGCTTACGACTGGGTGACTTCGTTTGAAACCGAAACTGGCTGCAAAGTCACCGTAAAAGACGCGGCGACCTCCGATGAAATGGTGTCGCTGATGTCCTCCGGCGGGTATGACCTCGTCACCGCGTCTGGCGACTCCAGCCTGCGCATGATCTACGGCAATGTCGTTCAGGAAGTTGACGTCGCCAAGATTCCTTCCTACAGCGCCGTAGACGAACGCCTTCAAAGCGCTCCGTGGCATACTGTGGACGGCAAACATTACGGCGTGCCTTATCAATGGGGACCGAATGTGTTGATGTACAACACCGAAGCGTTTGGCGGCACGGCTCCTACATCGTGGAATGTCGTTTTTGAAGAGCAGACTCTTGCCGACGGAAAATCAAACAAGGATCGCGTTCAGGCGTACTCTGGTCCGATCTACATTGCGGACGCCGCGCTGTATCTGAAAGCGAAAAATCCCGAATTAGGCATCGAAGACCCCTACGAACTGAACGAAGAACAGTTTGCCGCCGCGCTGGCGCTCCTTGCCGAGCAGCGCAAAATTGCCCCCAAATATTGGGGCGATTATTTGCTTCAGGTTGAAGATTTCACGAACGAAGGTTTTGTCGCTTCTT
>JAQTWR010000009.1 GCA_028689195.1 Anaerolineales bacterium
CATCGCCAACCGTCCTGTGCTGGGCGGCTGCGTGGGCAACAACTGCCGCATCGGCTCCGGCATGATCGTATATCCCGCGCGCACAATAGAATCAGATGTTGTATTGGCGGCGTCTAAAGAACGCCGCGTAATTGACCGCGATATTAAATTTGAAGACAGCGACCATCACAAATTGAAACCCGATTTCGCAGAAAAACATATTCTTAAGTATCATAAAAAATCCGAAGAAGAATTAGAATCTTGGTAAACAAATGGATAGTTTCGCCTTCATCATTCACCCCATTGACCCCAAGCGAGACGTCAGCCGCAAGTTCCCACTGCTGGGACGTATGCTGAACGAACGACAGATAGATTTCTTTTCTACGTTCTTTCCGCCCGTGTATATTTCTGAAATCGAGGGCGTTACCTCGCAGGCAACCGGCAAAGAAATCAAAGGCTGGTTCATCGCCTGCCCCTACACGCCGCGCCGCATGATGGAGTTGCCCGAGCGCGCAGTCTACCGTAAAATAACCCAGACCGGACGCATGGCTGAGAAACTTGGCGCCAATATTCTCGGGCTTGGCGCGTTTACTTCGGTGGTTGGAGATTCCGGCGTGACCATTGCCAACCAGTTGGATATTCCCGTCACAACCGGCGACTCTTATACGGTGGCAATGGCTGTCCAAGCCATCCGCGACGCCGCGCAGGTGATGGGAATTAAAATCGAAGACGCGACCGTGGCGGTCGTCGGCGCGACGGGAACGATTGGTCGCGTCTGCGCGGAACTTTTATCGGATGAAGCCGCGCGGATTTTTTTAATCGCCCGAGACGAGAAAAAACTCGAAGCGCTGCGCGACAAACTTGAAGCGAAGAAGAATCGCGGCGAGATCGTCATCGGCACAAAGATGGACGCGCTAAAAGACGCGCAGTTGATTCTCACCGTCACCAGCGCCATCCATGACGTGATCCGCCCCGAATATTTGCAGCCGGGCAGCGTCGTATGCGACGTGGCGCGTCCCCGCGATGTTTCTGCAATGGTGGCTAAAGCGAGAGATGATATATTAGTGATCGACGGCGGTATGGTGGATGTGCCGGGCAAGGTCAACTTCCATTTTGATTTTGGCTTCCCCGAAGGCAAAGCCTACGCCTGTATGGCTGAAACCATCGCCCTGACTTTGGAAGGACGCTTTGAAGATTACACCATCGGCAAAGACATTACAATCGAACGCGTGCGGGATATTACCGCAATCGCAGAGCGACATGGTTTTAAGATGAGCGGTTTCCGCTCTTTTGAAAAAGAAGTAACCGAAAAACAGATCGAAGCCGTTCTACAAAATGCCCGCAAAGGGATACGACGCGCTAGAGGAGGCTCCTAATGAGTAATTCCCGCCTTTTGGTAGTAGAAGACGATATTGATATTGCCAACATGCTCAAAATCTACTTCACGGGTTTGCAATTCGACGTGGATGTAGCCAATCGCGGACGCGACGCTTTGGAAAAAACCAAACACGCGCTGCCGCATTTGATCATCTTGGACATTATGCTGCCGGATATTGACGGCTATGAAGTGTGCCGCAACCTGCGAACCAGCACGCGCACCAGCCATATTCCGGTCATTTTCCTTACCCAAAAAGACGAACGCAGCGACAAACTGCAAGGTCTTGAATTGGGCGCGGACGATTACATCACCAAGCCTTTCGACATCGAAGAATTGAAACTGCGCGTGCAGGGCGCTATTCGCCGCTCGGAACGCGAGAGTTTAACCGACCCGCGCTCCGGCTTGCCCGCCGGTCGTCTCATCGAAGAACAACTGCGCCGCATTATCCGCGAAGATAACTGGGCTTTGCTCGACGCGCGTATTAATAACTTTGAAGGCTTCAAAGACGTTTATGGGTTTGTGGCTGGCGACGACGTGGTGCGTTTTGCGGCAATGGTGATTAGCGAGGTCGTGGACGAAGTCGGCACAACCAGCGACTTTATCGGTCACGCGGGCGGCGATAATTTTATTATCATCACCACTAACGAAGCCGCGCCCGCCATCCGCCAAAGATTAAAAGAGCGTTTCGCCGCCGAAGTGCTGAGTCACTATAACTTTATAGACCGCCAGCAGGGATTCATTCAAGCGCCAACGCCCGAAGGCGGCGTGGAGAAGGTCGGCTTTATGACCATCGCCGCGGGCATTGTTTCGCCAAGCGTAGATTCTTTTGCAGACATCCGCGAAATTACGGAACTTGCAGCCGACGCGCGCAGACAGGATGCGGCAGCCTCTTCTGCCTCATAACCATAAGGTAGGTATCTTTAATGTTTTTCGGGTTGGGCGTTAGCCTTTCCATCATCGGACTGGCGCTGGTTTCTCTGGTCTGGGTGGCTCTGCGCTTTTTGCCGCGTTCGCAATCGGCGGCGCGGACTGGCTCTTCCAACTCTTTTGTCATCCCCGAATCGACCGAATCAAAAGACGCGATTATTTTAATTCAACCCGGAGGGCGGGTGGAATATATGAGCGCGCTTGCGCGTTCGTATTTCGATTTGCACGACGGCGAGCCGTATGACCTCGAGCGACTCACGCGGCGCGTCCGCCCCTCGGAAGATTTTTTGGACCTGTGCGCCAGTTCGGGGCAAAAGCGCGTTTCGATTAACGGCAAACTGGTCGAGATCATCTCCTACGAGGTTCCGGGCGAATTCCCATTGATGCTGGTTTCCCTGCGCGGCAAAGACCTTGCGCCTATTTTAGACCAGAGCAACGGCGCGTCTGAAGAAATTTTGCGGGTCGTGACAGACTTCAGTCAAGCCATCGCCGCCAGCCTCGACCTCGAAACGACGGTCAAATCTATTCTGGATAACGTCGGCAGGCTTGTTCCTTCGGATGCGCTCGAACTCAAATTGTGGAACGCCGACGAACAGGCATTAATTCCCTATCGGTTTCAACAGGCGGGTTTGAACTCAAACGCCGTAACGCGCCCCGCCGCGTCCCAATTTGGAAGCCTTACAAATCAATTGATGAAGCGGCGCGCCCCGATCTTGTTTACGGATGTGCGCGCGCAGACTGACCTTGCCGCAACCCCCGACTCGCCTTCCATGCAATCCTATCTTGGAATTCCGCTGATAGCGGGCGGCGAAATGGTCGGCGCGTTGGAAGCCGGGCAAATGGGCGAAGGCGCGTTCGGGCAGCACGATCTTGACTTGCTGCTTTTGGTGGCGGGTCAGGCGGCTGTAGCCATCCGTAACGCAAAACTTTATGAGGACGAGCAAAAGCGCGCCGCAGAGCTCGCGGGACTGGCGCATCTCAATCAAACGCTGGGCGCAGTCCGCGATATGCAGGACTTGTTTACGCAGCTTGTCGAAAACGTCAAACCGTTATTTTCCGCCGACATCGTCGGATTTCTTCTATACGATGAAGAGAAGCGCGCGCTTGAAGGCAAGATTCCATTTCATGGGCTGCCGACGCATCTGGTGGAGTTATATCGCGCCGTCATTTCTCCCGACAGCCCCGCCGCGCAAATCATCGCCAGCCAGCAGCCGATCCTCGCGCTGAACGCCTCCGCCGACGAAACGTGGCGCGCGCTTGGGCTTTCTGATATTGCGCTTGCCGCCAGTCTGCGCGATAACGCGCTTGTGCCGTTGATTTCTTCGGGACGCATTCTAGGGTATTTGCAGGTGGGGCATCACCAGCGCGGCGCGGCTCCGTTTACCGGGGAAGAAATGCGTTTGATGAACATTGTGGCGAATCAAGCCGCCGCCATTATCGAAAACGTTTTGCTGGTGCAGCAGGCGCGCTCGCGCAGCGCACGCGCAGAATCCTTGCGGCGCGTCGCCAGCCTTGCGGGTTCTTCCGCCACGCTCGATGAAATCTTAAAATACTCGGTGCAGGAACTCGCGCTTCTTCTCCACGCGGATATTGGCGCGGTTTTTCTAATGAACGAATCTCGCGGCGAATTGCGTTTGCGACGCGAATCCACCTTTGGCGTTTCGGATGAAATCGGCGCGTCTTTTATCCAGATTTTTGTAGACGACCCCCAATACCATTACACCGTTTCGGGCAGGCAGAAGCCGTTTATGTCGGGCAGGCTTAGCTCTGACCGCAGGGTCTTGCCCATTTACCGCCCGTTAGCAACCGCCCTTCGCGCCGAATCCGCGCTGGTTGTCCCTTTGGTGGCGCGAGACCGTAGTATCGGCGAACTGATGATTGGAAGCTACAAAACCGAGTTCTTCGACCTCGACGATCTGCAAGTGGTGGTGACTGCGGCGGGGCAGATCGCTACAGCCATAGAAGCGGCGAGTTTGCTTTCTCAAACCGATGAATCTTTGCGCCGCCGCGTAGACCAATTGACCTCCATTACGCGCGTCAGCCGCGAGATGGGTTCTTCTCTCAATATCAAGAACCTGCTCCAAATTATCCACGACGAAATCGTGCGCGCCGTCAAAGCCGATTGTTCGTCTGTGATGCTGTTCGACGAAAATAAATTCCCCGAAGAAATCGCGTCGCAGTTTTTTGTCGGCTGCCAATCTGGACGGGAAATCACGCCGCTTGAAGAAACCATCCTCAAGAATGGAGAGGCGCAGGTCATCGCCGACTATTCGCGGGAGGGCATTTTCCCCCCGCATAACGGCGTGCGCTCCGCAGTGATTGCGCCCGTCACGTATCAGGGACGCGCAATTGGTTTGATCAATCTTCACAGCGCTTATCCCAATTTCTTTACGGGCGAAGCCGTCGATCTAATCAAGGCGCTGGCGTTGCAGGCGGGCGTCTCTTTAAGAAACGCCCAGCGTTATCAAAGCGAAAAATCGAGCGCAGAGTTGGTGCGCCGCCGCGCAGATACGCTGACGCGCCTGGCAGATACAAGTTACCGCCTCGACCAGGACCAGCCGCTCGAAAATCTTTTGCAGGTCATCGCGCGCGGCATCCGCGAAGCGACCCCTTTCCGCGTTGTTTTAATCAGCATTGTAGAAGCCGAAACGGGCTTGCTGCGCCGCGTCACTGCAATTGGAATTCCGCAAGAAACATTGACCGAGTTACTTGCCCGCAAACAGCCGCTTGCAAACGCGCAGTTGATTATGAAACCGGAATTCAAAATCAGCCGTTCGTATTTCATCCCAGCCGATGAATTTCCCGTTGTGCCGTCTGACGTACATCTTGTAACGTTGGACATCGCCGCCGCGGGCGCGAAATCTGCGGATTCATGGGACCCGGATGACGCGCTCCTCGTTCCGCTGGAGAACGCGAAGGGCGATATTGTCGGCGTCATCAGTCTCGACGACCCCGAAAACGGTTTGCGCCCCGATAAATCCACAATCGAATCGCTTGAAGCGTTTGCCGCGCAAGCCGCGCTGCTGGTCAACGCCGATGCGCGCCACAGCGACCTGAACCTCCGCGTCGAATCGATGACTGCGGGTTTGCAGCGCCAGCAAAAACTGCTTAGCATTAGTCAAAACGACCTTCCCATTTTATTACGCAAAGACCTCGAACAAACCATCTCGCTGCACAATTTGGATCGCCGCGCCCAGCGCGTTCGCGCGGGGCTGGCGATTACCGAATCGGTCAGCCGCCAATTAGACGCCGCCTCGGCTTTATCGGCGCTCGGACGCGAAACGCTGACGCAGCTCGAAATGTCGGTTGCGCTTGTGGCAGAGAATACTCCCGAAGGTTCGCGCCTGCTGCATGTGCTGGGCGCTTTGCCGCGCTCGACCAACGTCGAGTCGTTATTCGGTCAGCGCAATCCGCTGCGGACTTGTTTGCAAACGGGCAAGCCGATTCTCATCGCCAATTTGGACGACGATCTGGAGTGGCGCGACGCGTCGTTGTTGACCGCCTTGCGCGCCAAAGCGGTGGTCTGCCTGCCGATTTTCGTGGAAGGCAAAGTTGTGGCGGCAATGCTTGCCGTGAACCCCGAACCCGTGCCGGATTTCAACGCCGAAGACCGTCAGGTCTATTTGCAGATTTCGCAGCAGACCTCCGTCATTTTGCAAAACATCTCCCTGCTCAATCAGACGCGCCGCCGCCTCGAGGAAGTCAATCTTCTGCTTGATTTCAGCCGCCATCTTTCAGGCTTGGACCCCGAAGCGATTATCAAATCCCTTTTAGACAGCGCGCGCCGCGTTCTTCAAAACGCCCATGCGGGAACCGCCCTGTTATGGAATCCGCAAACCGATACGCTGGTTCCGCGCGTGGCTGCCGGATACGCCGATAACGACAGTATGATGAAAATTCAATATCATATCGGCGAGGCGCTGCCCGGCATGGTATTCCATACCAAAGCCCCGCGCCGCGTGGATGAAATCAACTTTACGCGCGACTATAACTTGCCCCCTGAAAATCTCGCTTTGTATCGTCAAGCCACAGGCGGACGTTTCCCCGTTTCCAGCCTGCTGGTGCCGATTGTGGCGGGCGAGCAGGGTTTGGGCGTGCTGGTGCTTGATAACTTCAACGCCACATCGCGGTTTGGGGTTGAAGACGAAATTCTACTGACCTCGCTCGCCCAGCAAGTGGCTCTTTCGTTGGATAACGTCCGTCTGGTGCAAGCCACGCAGGAACGCGCCGGTTTATTGCAGTCGCTGAACGACGCTTCCTCCTCCATCACGTCCAGCCTGCGCAGCGACGAATTGATCAATACGCTGCTTGACAAACTCAGCCCGATTATTCCCTACGACATCGCCACGCTCTGGCTGCGCGAAAGCGACCGCCTTTCGGCGATTTCCGCGCGGGGCTTCCCCGATAAAGACCAGCCGCTTGGATTATCGGTCGCGGTTTCAGACAGCGCGCTCTTCAAGGAGATGGCGCAAACCGGACAGCCCATCCTCGTCCATGACGTGCGCGAAGATCATCGCTTTATGCCCGTCGAAGCGCCGCGACTTTCCTGGCTTGGTCTCCCGCTTGTATCCAAAGGCGAATTGATCGGCGTAATCGCCATCGAAAAATCGCAGAGCCATTACTACACTTACGAACAAATGCAAATCGGTTTGACCTTTGCGAGTCAATCCGCCGTTTCGCTGGATAACTCGCGCCTGTATGAAGACAGCGTCAGCCGCGCCACCGAATTAACCCAGCGTACGCAGCGCCTTGCCACGTTGAATCGATTTGCCTCCTCGTTGACGGGCTTGCTCGACGCAGACCAGATTTTGAATTTGACCGCCAACGAACTTTTGGAAGGGCTTGGCGCGCGGCGCGTTTCTGTGGTGATTTTTGAGCGCGGACGCGCGTATTGGAAAATCGCCTCTCCCCGAGTCCGCGTCAGCCTTCCGCGCGCGTTGCCGCACGCCCCCATTTTCGACCGCCTGCGCGAATCGCTTGGCGTATTCAACACAGACGACGCCCGCAACGAACCCGACCTCGCGCCTTTGAGAGAAATGCTCGGAGAAGATGCGAAGAGCCTGCTTATCCTTCCGCTCGTCAGCGGGCGGGAACTTTCGGGCATGATCTTTGTTCAAAGTATCGGCGACGCGCGGTTCGGCTCAAACGAGCTGGACGTGGCGCGCACCATTACCAATCAATCTACTACCGCGATGGAAAACGCGCGCCTGTATCAATCCACCGTGCGCACAGCCGACCGCTTCTCCATTTTGAACGAAACCAGCTCGCAGATCAGTTCCAGCCTCGACCCCGAACAAATCTATGATTCAGTGCATAAAGCCGCCCAACGCCTGATGCCCGTAGAATCCTTCCTCATTGCTTTGCTGGATGAAGAGAAGAACGAAATTGACGGCGTTTACCTGCTTGACCGCGGCAAGCGTTATACGAGCGAGCGCATCCCGCTCGAAAGGGGATTAAGCGGCGCGGTCATCAAGAGCGGCAAACCGTTGCTTTTGTCGAATCTCGACGAGATGAAGGCGTTCGACTCGGTGCAGTTTGGCGAAGACGAAGACGAGACGCAATCCATCGTCGCGGTTCCGATGATTATCGGCAGCAAAGCGCTGGGGATGCTCTCCGCTCAAAGTTATCAGCCGGGCGTTTACTCTGAAGAGGATGTGCAAATTCTCGGCACGCTCGCCAATCAGGCGATTGTGGCTATTCAAAACGGACGGCTCTTCGCCGAAACGCAGAACCTCGCCGCCAAACTCGAAGCGCGCGTCGCCGACCGCACCGCGCTATTGCAGCGCGAACAAAAGAACACTGAAACCCTGTTACGCATCCTCACCGAGGTATCCTCCAGCCTCGACCTTGATCGCGCGCTCAATCGCACCTTGTCGCTGCTGAACAACGCCATCGGCGCCGAGCAAGGCACGATTATGCTTCTGAACGCCGAAGATAACCTCCTGCATTATCGCGCGGGGTATGGGTATCTTTCGGGTCATGCCGAGGTGAGCAATCGAGTGACGCTCCGCGTTGGCGAGGGGCTGGCGGGCTGGGTCGTGCAAAACCGCGAAGCCGCGTTGATTGGCGACCTGCATCAAGATCCGCGTTGGGCGCAAAACGTCAAATCGGGACTTAACCACCGCAGCGCCATCGTCGTCCCCATGCTGGTTGCCGAAGACGCGATAGGCGTTTTGATGGTTTTCCATCGCGCCGATCATTTCTTCAGCGCGGAAATGCTCAACCTCGTTCAAGCCATTGCCAGTCAGGTGGCTGTGGCGATCAATAACGCGCACCTTTACGAACTGATCCGCGATCAGGCGGAACGGCTCGGCGTGATGCTCCGCAAGGAACAGGAAGAAGCCAGCCGCTCGCAAGCCATCCTGCAAGCGGTCGCAGACGGAGTCCTCGTAACGGGTCCCGATAATCGCATCACCTTTGTGAACGCGTCCACTGAAAAAATTCTGGGGCTAAAAGACTCCCATTTGCTCGGCAGCGCGTTGGACGCCTTTGGCGGTTTGTTTGGCAACGCCGCCGTCGCGTGGATGGATACCATCCGCCGTTGGTCTGAAGACCCGTCTTTATATATGGACGGCGATTCCTACGCCGAAAAACTCGAACTGGAAAACGGACGTATCGCCCTTGTCCACCTTGCGCCGGTGATTTTGCAAAACGACTTTCTCGGCACGGTTTCCATCTTCCGCGATATTACGCACGAAGTGGAAGTGGATCGCTTGAAATCCGAATTTGTCGCCACGGTCAGCCACGAACTCCGCACGCCCATGACCGCCATCAAAGGTTATGTAGACTTGCTCGCTATGGGCGCGACGGGCGCGTTGAACGAAAATCAGGCGCACTTCCTCGATATTGTCCGCAGCAATATTGACCGCCTGAATATTCTCGTGGACGACCTGCTGGATATTTCCCGCATCGAGGCGGGGCGCATTGTTCTTGAAAAGCAGCCCGTTGATTTGCGCGAGATTGCCGAAAGCATCATCTCTGAAGTGTTGAGCCGCTCGCAAACCGAGAATAAACTCATGGCGGTTTCGCTGGACGCGCCGAGCAATATCCCATCGGCGTTAGGCGACCGCGCGCGCGTGCGTCAAATTCTTGATAACCTGGTGGATAACGCCTACAACTACACGCCGCAAAACGGAACCATCCAAATCAGCATTCGGCAAAAAGACAACGAGTTACAAGTGGATGTTCAAGATAACGGCGTGGGCATTGCGCCCGCAGACCAGGAGCGCATCTTTGAACGCTTCTATCGCGGCGAACACCCGTTTGTGCTTGCCACTCCGGGGACGGGGCTTGGCTTGCCAATCGTCCGCGAACTGGTCGAGATGCACAAAGGGCGCATTTGGATGACAAGCTCGGGCGCGCCCGGCGAGGGATGTACCTTCTCCTTCACCCTGCCCGTCAACAAATAATGGAGTTTATGAATGGCTAGAATATTAATTGCAGAAGACGAACCAGACATCCGCGACCTTGTGGCTTTTACCCTGCGTTTTGCGGGGCATGACGTGACCCCCACGGCGAACGGCGAAGAAGCGTTTCAACAAGCCTCGCAAGTCATGCCCGATTTAATCCTTATGGATGTGCGTATGCCCAAAATGACAGGCTACGAAGCCTGCCGCGCAATCAAAGCGGACCCCGGGCTTAAAGATATTCCCGTTGTATTTCTCTCCGCCAAAGGACAGGATACCGAAATTCAAACGGGCATGGATGTCGGCGCGGAAGAATATCTGCTTAAGCCTTTCGCCCCCGACCAACTGACTCAACGCGTGAAAGAAATTTTGGCGAAATTTGGAAAATAATTAATGAGCGCAATTATCATTGACGGAGCGATGGTGCATTACGAGGCTTTGGGACGCGGACGTCCCATCGTCTTTCTGCACGGCTGGGTCGGCTCGTGGCGTTATTGGATCAACGCCATGCAGGTCGCGTCCACGTCGTTCCGCGCCTACGCCATAGACCTCTTCGGTTTTGGCGACACCATGCGCGACCCCTCGCGTTATTCGCTGGAACGGCAGGCAGACCTTGTCAACCGCTTCCTCGAAGAAATGGGCATAGGCAAAGTCGCGCTGGTCGGGCATGATCTCGGCGCGCTGGTCGCGTTCTCTTACATCAAGCAATATCCAAAAAGCGTAGATCGCATGATGGCGGTCAACTGCCCGCTCGAATATGATTCCGTCAACGCGCGGGTGCGAACCTCTTCGATGCAGGATTTAGTGGACTGGCTTTCGAATCGTAGTCCCGAATCTGCCTCTGCCCTCGCGGACGCGGCAAAATCCGACCCTCAGGCTGTATCCGCTTCGCTCGCAGGATTGCAATCCGCCGATATTTTCCCCAGCGTCCGCAACCTTGCCGTGCCGTGTTTGTTCGTTTACGGTCCCAACGATCCCGCCGTCTCTATGCCTTCGCAAGAGAGAACGGATTCTTTCCCGAACCACATGCATCAAATCAACCTTGAAGGCGCGGGGCATTTCCCCATGATTGAAAACCCGTCCCAATTCAACCGCCTGATGACCGACTTCCTCTCGTTGGATTCGGGCGTAACCCCGCGAGACCTGCAACTAAAAGAAGAATGGAAACGCAGAGTAAGATAACGTCAATAATGGATAACGGGATTATGTCATGCTGAGGGGCGTTTTTTGCCCCGAAGCATCTCGGAACGGCTCATTTGAGACCCTTCGGTCACTGAAAAACGCTCCCTCAGGGTGACATGCTGATGTTTTTGGCTTATCCATTATTCACGTTAAGATAAAAAAGACCGTCGCGCCGACGGTCTTTTTTGTTAATTTTGGATTGAGTTTTGCTTTTAGATATGAATCGCCTGACCTTCCGCGCCGTGCGCCGCTTCCATCAAAACTTCTGAAAGCGTCGGGTGCGCGTGGACGTTTCTTGCGATTTCATGCGGCGTCAGCTCCATCATGCGCGCGAGGGTTAACTCGGGGAGGAGTTCTGTCACTTCGGGACCGATCATCGAAGCGCCGAGCAGTTCACCGTATTTCGCATCCACAACAATTTTGACGAAGCCGCCGTAATCTCCCATGCCGAGCGCTTTGCCGTTTGCTTGAAATGGAAAACGCCCGATCTTAACTTCGTGACCGCGTTCTTTGGCTTGCGCTTCGGTCATGCCAAACGACGCGATTTGCGGCGAGCAGTATGTGGCGCGAGGCATCATTTCATAATCCAACGTGACGGTTTCATGTCCGGCGATATGTTCGGCGCAGATGATTCCCATCGCCGAGCCGACGTGCGCCAGCATGAGTTTGCCGGTCACATCGCCGATTGCCCAAATTGTGGGAACATTGGTTTGCATCTTTTCGTTGATTTCAATAAATCCGCGCTCGCTGATTTTCACGCCGACTTCTTCGAGTCCAAGTCCTTTTGAATTGGGACGGAAACCAATCGCGACCAACGCTTGATCCGCTTCGAGGGTGGTGGATTTTCCATCCGCAGAGACGACGACCTTCACGCCATTCGCGGTCGCTTCGACGGATTCCACTTTATGACCCGCCATCGTTTTAATTCCGCGCTTCTTGAATTCTTTTTCCAGTTCTTTTGAAACTTCTTCATCTTCAAGCGGAACAATACGCGGCAACATTTCCACGATGGTCACATCCACGCCGTACGCGTTCCAAATCGTGGAGAACTCCACGCCGATAGCGCCGCTGCCGATGACCACCACAGACTTGGGAAGTTTATCTTGCAGAATCGCTTCGGAATAGCTGACGACTTTCTCGCCGTCAATTTTCCACGCGGCGGGGGCGGCTGCGCTCGCGCCTGTGGCGACGATAATATTTTTCGCGACGAGTTCTATCGCTTTGCCGTCTTTGTCTGTGACGGTAAGCGTATCTTTTGTTTTGAATTTTGCCTCGCCCATAAAAACGGCGACGTTATTTTTCTTCATCAAGAAGCCAATGCCTTTGACGAGACGATCTGAATTTTGGCGCGAGCGTTTGACCGCCACACCGTAATCCAATTTTAGATTCTCAAATGAAAAGCCGAAATCTTTTCCGCGTTCGCGCAGCGTGTGCGCCACTTCCGCATTTTTGAGCAGCGACTTGGAAGGAATACAGCCGACATTCAAACACACGCCGCCGAGCCAGCGTTTATCTACTAGCGCCACTTTTTGCTTCAACTGCGCCGCGCGAATCGCCGCCACATATCCCGCAGGACCCGCGCCGATTACTACAACATCAAAATTTTCTGCCATAAATTATCTCCATTTGGCGTAACGCAGACTTAAGTCTGCGCTACAGCCTGTGCTACAAATTAAATTCTTTTGCCAAGCCGCGCCAGAAATCATCTTTTTCTTTCGGCACGAACGGACTGTACAACGTTAGCCGATCCGCGATTCCGTCGAAGCGCGCCTTCAAATCCTTTGCCAAATTTTCGGGCGTGGTCACCAAACAAAACTCGCGCAGCATTTCGTCGGTGATGAGCATGGGCATTTCAGCCCATTCGCCTTTGGCGGCAAAACCCGAAAGTTGCTGCGCGGTTTCGCTCCAGCCGTGCAAACTCATCACCGCATGGTAAGAAGGCGTGGACGCGTAAAACGCGATCTGCATCCGCGCGAAAGATTCTTCTTCGGGCGAGGTGGCGACGAAAGCGGTCATCGAAATCGCCACGTCTTTTCGCGCGCGCCCCGCGCTTTTCGCGCCTTCTTCAATTGCGGGAAGCAGCGCCTCGCGCATGTATCGCGGACTGTTGAACGGATGCGCGTGGAAGCCGTCGCATAATTCGCCGGCGAGTTTTGCCAGCCCCGTGTTCACGCCTGCGATATAAATCGGGATGTTTGGATGTTCGATGGCGCCGGGATTGAAGAACGGCGACATCAGCGTCGCTTTGTAATACTCGCCGCGGAAATTTAACTTCGCGCCATTCTGCCAGCAATCCCAAAATGAGCGGATCACTTGAATTTGTTCGCGCAATTTTCCTGTCACCGATTCGGGCCACGGCATTCCAAATCTGCGCTCGATATGCGGCTTGACTTGCGTGCCAAGTCCCAAAATGAATCGCCCGCCTGATTGCGCGGATAAATCCCATGTGGTGTACGCCAAATCGGCGGGCGAGCGCGCAAACGAAACCGCAATGGCGGTGCCGAATTTCATCGTGGACGAATGCTCCGCGATGAGCGGGCACGGCAAAAATGGATTGTGCTGCGTCTCTTGAGTCCAGAGCGCGTCAAATCCAATTTCCTGCGCGGCGCTTGCAATTGCGGGAATATCTTTCAAAGTGACTAGGGGAAGAGCTGCATCAAGTTTCATGTTTTATCCTTCCAGCAAATATGCCATGATCCAATTTGTAGTCGCGTTCAGCCCGTCGAGATGAGCGCGCTCGTAATTGTGCGAAGCGTCAATGCCCGGACCGATGAGCGCCAGCGCGGCATCGCCGCCTGCGCGCCAAAATGCTTCGCCGTCCGAACCGTAAAACGGATACACATCGGTCACATACGGAATATCATACTTCCCAGCCAGCGCGCGCATCTTTTTATTCAAGCCTTCGTGATACACGCCGCCGCTGTCTTTGACGCACAGCGTCGCGTGAAATTCATCCGACTGCTGACCCTTGCCGACCACCGCCATATCCACCGCGATTAATTCGGCGACATCCGATGGAATTCCCGCCGCCGCGCCGTGACCGACTTCTTCGTAATTGCTGATGAGAAAATACGCGCTTCGCACGGGACTTTGATTTGATTCTGTTAACGATTTGAGCGCCGCCGCGATATTCGCCACGCACGCTTTGTCGTCTAAAAACCGCGAGCGGATAAATCCATTGGTTATTTCCACGCGCGGATCAAACGCCACGCAATCGCCGATGTTGATTCCCAGCGCGCGCGTCTCTGCCGCGGATGTTGTGCGCGCGTCCAGCCGCACTTCCATGTGATCGTCATTGCGCGGAGTCTCGCTGCCCGCTGCGCCGTAAATATGTCCCGAAGCCGCGTCAATCAATATCGAACCGCGAACCTTCTCTCCAGCGGATGTGAAAACCCAAACGCCTTCGGTTTCCACAGAATTCCATTGAACGCCGCCAACGCGACTTAACTTTAGACGACCGTCCGCTTTGATTTCTTTCACCACCGCGCCGAGCGTATCCACATGCGCGGTGAGCGCAACGGGCGGCAAATTAGATTCGACTTCCCATTTCGCAACCAACGCGCCCTTGCGCGTGCGTGAAAGTTGAAGGCGCTTATATTTGGAAAATTCCTTTTCCACAAAGGCAATCGCCGATTCTGAAAAGCCGGTGGGCGAGGGAACGTTGAGCAGGTCAACGAGAAATTGGGCGAAATAGGTTTCGTCAATTTGGGGAAGATTCATTTTATTTCCCAAAAAGAACATTGAGAACTTCTTCGCGATTGATCCTCAAATGTTCTGCGACATCTTTCAAGATGGAATTCAATGTTCCAATTCGTAACGGCTTATGACGCGGTATCGTAATATGATGTTCGCCGCCTTGTTGGGTGGTCAGGCGCATGTGGCTTCCTTCTTGACGCGTCACTTTGTATCCATATTTATTAAGAGCGTTTGCCAATTCGTCGCCATTGAGGTCGCGTGGAATTCTCATGCTGCCATCACCTCTTCTCTTACTATATGCAACCTTATTACTTGAGGATGTTGTCCTTCATCAAAATGACAACGCACAGCCTCTTGCACGGCTTCTTTCAACTCATCCCAAGTATCTGCCTCTGTAAAAATGGAAAAGCCCAATGCGCGGGCAAGATAACCGCCTTCTACGGATTCTTCTACAAGAAAAATAATTTCATTCATGTTTTGTCCTTTCTTACAAACTTGTCTTGATAAGTTTAAACATTCAAACCTTCAAACTCGCTAATCTTCTCCCGCCATTCGTCAGGCACAGGGATGGGCTTCAAGCCTTCGTAATCAAACGTGACGAGAATGACCTTGCCGCTTGCCAGAACTTTGCCGGATTCGTCCATTACGCATTGCTCGGTGGTCAAAGATTTGTTGCCGATTTTCGCCGTCCGCACGCCGACTTTGAGCGCGTTGCCGTAATGCGCGGGCGCGTGGTAGGTGATGTGAATATCGGCGATAATCACGCCCACTTCCATAAACGATTGGTCTTTGCTGAACAATCCGAGACGGGTCAAATAATAGATACGCGCCTGCTCAAAGTACGTCAGGTATTTGGCGTTGTTCACATGTCCCTGCGGATCCAAATCACCGTAGCGGACTTCGGTTGGGTGGAAGAATTTGAAATCAGTCATGCGCGGATTATATAGCAAACCTCCGAGTTCCATAAGAACTCGGAGGTTTGTGTTTTACAACGCTTCCAACTCGTTGACCAGTTTTTCCAGCACGTCGAATCCGCCCTGCCAGAATTTCGCGTCGCGGATGTCGATACCCGCCTCCGCAAGAATTTTCTCCGGCGCTTCGGAGCCTCCCGCCGATAATATTTTGAGATACTTCGGCTTGAAAGATTCGCCCTCGATTTTATATTGCTGATACAACGAGAAGACCAGCAGTTGACCAAAAGCGTACGCGTACACATAAAACGGCGTGTGATAAAAATGCGGGATGGAAACCCATTCCCATTTGAACTCGTCGCTCAACTCGATTGAATCGCCGAATTGTTCCTTCAAGTTTTCCATATACGCCGCGCTGATCTCGTCCACCGACGCGTTATTTTGAATCATTTCGTGCGCCTGCTTTTCAAACATCGCAAAATATGATTGGCGCATGATGGTCGCGTACGCATCGTCCACTTGTTTGAAGAGAATATCGCGCCTGACGCTTTTATTCTTTTCGGCGGAGAGCAACTTATCGGTGAACATCATCTCGCCAAAAGTGGAAGCCGTCTCAGCCAGCGGCAGCGATGAATGATACGTAAACGTGCTGTGATGCGAAGCCAGCATGGAATGAATTGCGTGACCCAACTCGTGCGCCATCGTCGCCGCGTCGCGCGCGCTGCCTTGATAATTCAACAAAACGTAGGGAGTCATCTCAGGCAGAACCGACCAGCAGAACGCGCCGTCGCGTTTGCCTTTGCGAACTTCGCTGTCAATGCGTTGATCGTCAAAGACGCGCTGCGCGAGTTCTCCCAATTTTGGATCGAACGCGCTGAAAGATTCCAAAACCATTTCGGCGGATTTTTCATATTTATATTTTTTATCGGCGCCGGCGATGGGCGCGTAAAGATCGTAGCGGCGAAGTTTTTTCACGCCGAGCGCTTTCGCCTTCAATTTGAAATACCGCTGGAAGATGGTTCTGTTTTTGCGCGCGGTTTCGAGCAGCGCGTCCACCGCTTCGTTGGGAATATCGTTGGATAAATTGCGCGCGGAAATCGGGTTTTTGAATTTTCGCAGCGCGACGTTTTCATTGCGCCAATCGCGCGCCACGGTTTGATAAATTTGTCCGAGAATAGTTCCCGCTTCGCCGTAAACGCGATACAACTCCTGATAGGCTTTGGCGCGCATTTTCGGGTCGCCGCCTTGTATAAAGCGGCTGAGTTGTCCGCGCGTGAATTCCTGCATTTTGCCGTCCGCCTTCAACTTGAAGACGTAACGATTCGTAATCGAATCGTAAAGCGTGATGAGCGCGTTCGAGCCGGTGACGTTTTTGATGTTGACGATTTTTTCTTCCGCTTCGCTGAGCGTGTGCGGCTTGAAGAGTCGAATCGCTTCGAGGTAATAGCGGTAATCGCCCGATGTTTCCATCAAACGCCTGGCGTTGGCTTCGTCCAAATCTTTCCACCACAAACTGAAAAAGAGAACGCGGTTTTCGATTTCCGCCAGGAATTGCTGCGCGCGCGTTTGCAAAGTCTGCGCGGCTTGGTCTTGCGTATCTGCCGTGAAGGATAACCCCGCGAAGGCGTAGAGTTTGTACGCGATGCGCGTGGTCGCTTCGCTGGCGCGGATGAGCTCCATGAAATGTTCGGCGGAAATATCGGGGGCGAGCTTTCCGCGCGCGCCTTCAAACGACGCGACTTGTTCTTCGATCATGTCAAAGGCGCCTTGCAGTTCGGCGCTTTCGTAACCCGGGTACAGCGGAGCGAGACTCCATTTGGTTTGCTTGTAAGCCATCGAAATTCCTCCAAAAAAGAATGTAGGTCAAGTTGAAACTTGGCTACATTATACGACATGAAAAAGCGCCTTCTATTCAGTCAGTAACTTTTCGATCTCGCTCAACACTTGTGAAAATGTCGGCTCTTCCGCGGGCATTAATTTATCCTGTTCCCCTATATGTTTATGATGCGGGTGAGTTGATATTTCTGAATGATGGGGAGCGTTATCGTAACGAAATACGCGCGCTCCATTTTTTAGATATGTGTATGCGTAGTGAAGTTTAATCGGATGCCCCATCTCTGTGCTTACTACTTCATATAAGTCAAGATAACTTCCGTCCCAAAAAACAACCCGACATCGAACGAGACCATTAAAGTCGTCCGATGTCAGGCAGGTAACTTCGCCTTCAATTTCCGCGCTCTTGATTCGGCGCAGGCTGCGTTCAATGCCGGAAAAATAATCCCCGATCTTCATTATTCTGCAAGAGCCAAATCGTTTCTCATAAACTTCCGCACGGGCAGAGAAGTCAGATAGAGATGGTAAATTCCCGCCCACATCATAATTTCGTCGTCGTCGCCAAGAGCGCCTTCGGAATAGCGATTGAAGAATTCGATGGTGGAATAACCAAATTTCCGCTCAAACGACTCAAGCATACGGGTGAGTTCGTTGAAATCTACTCTTTGGGGTTTTAGAATTTTATCCATGTAAAAAAGTATATCAGGGAATTCGACGAAATTCTGTGCGCGCTACTGCGTCGCCAGAAAATGATTCTTCAGCGTGTAGTGAATATAGTTCTGCCACAGCGGAATAATATCTTCTGCGTTGTAATCGTGGTCGGAAAAAGTTTGAACGATGACGCGCCCGCCGTAACAGGTCGCCAGCACCGCTTCTTGATTCGATTTTTGCGCGGCGAGTCCCGCGAGCAGTTCCGCGTCGCCGCTGCCCGTCAGGTAGATTTGGTCGCCGGTTTGATTCGCCCAATAGCGGTTGTAATGCAACAGCGGCATTACCGTGTTGGGTTCGTTGAAAACGGGATGCGTGGAATCCCACCAGTAAATTGAATCTGCGAGGTTGTAATCTTTTTGATACCGGACTCCGCATCCGCCAAGAATTTTGCTGATCGCCCCGTTGGATTGAAAGTCCAAATACCAAACTTCCATAATCAACGCGGCTTTATCGCGCGCGAGACGGGTGTTGATTACGTCCCAGAATTCGCCTGAGATGATATTCTTGTCTTCCGCGCCGACAATAATCAAATCAAAATCCGCGCCTGAATTCAACTGTTCCATGAAGCGACCGCTGTACGAACCCGTTTGAGTGTACTTCATATTCATTCCGTCCAGCGCGTCTTGAATCCACATGCCAAATCCGCGCGCGTCTGTGTTTTCATAGACCAGCACATTGGCAGATTTTATCTTTGCTTCCACGTCTTCTGTGGGCGTTGGCAGAATTTGTTCCGTGGGCTGCTCGGGCGGCAGG
>JAQTWR010000283.1 GCA_028689195.1 Anaerolineales bacterium
GCAACTGGACGGAAAACTCGTCGGGTTGGCGGGCTGGCAGGTCGAGAACCTCGTCACGCGCACCACCGATATTTTTCTCGAAGAACATATCAATCCGCAAAAAGCGCTCGACCTGCTGATCAAAGAAGTGGAACGCGCCTCAAGCGAATTGCAAAGCGAAGCCTCGCTCATTTTCCCAATGAACGAACTTGCCGCGCAGGAAGAACTCTGGAAACAGCTCGGCTATGAAAAGCGCACGCCCGAAACGCTGGGCGTGCAAGCGTGGCAAGACTCGGCAAGCGAAGACCTGTCTGCGGGAAACGCGTTATTATTCAAACAGTTGCGCCAAGATCGCGTCTTGCGTCCCATTTGAGAGTTAGGTAATTGGTCATTAGGTAATTAGGGCAGCCTTCTTCCTAGTTGCCAATCCCTAATTCCTAATTACCTAAACCGTGACCGAATTCCTCAACAATCTCCTTTTTATATTTCAACGCATCAGCTGGCTTAGCGTATTTGATATTCTGCTGGTCACGCTGATTTTTTTCGGTTTGTTATATTCCCTGCGCGATACGCAAGCGATGGCGCTGCTGCGCGGGATGATTCTCATCATCGTCGGAATTATCCTGCTCACCAGTCTTGTGGAACTGCCCGCGTTTTCATGGCTCGCGCAAAACTCCCTCCCCGCTTTAATCCTCGCCATCCCCGTTATCTTCGCCCCCGAGATTCGACGCACGCTCGAACGGCTTGGGCGCGCGGGGACAGTCTGGCAAATAACCGCCAAACCGGCAAACACCGCCATAGAGCAAACCATCCGCGCGGTGGTCAGCGCGGCGGCGAGGCTATCGGCGCGCCAGCACGGCGCGCTGATCATCATGCAGCGGCTGGACAATCTCGACGAATACATCCGCAGCGGCGTGCAATTGAATGCGCAGGTCACGCCCGAATTATTGCTGCAAATTTTCTATCCCAATACGCCGCTGCATGACGGCGGCGTAATTATCGCGGGGGCGCAAAATGCGGCGGCGGCTTGCGTCATGCCGCTCTCAGCCAGCGGAATTTTGAACCGCACGCCCGAACGCCAAATGGGGCTGCGTCACCGCGCCGCGCTGGGAACATCCGAGGCGAGCGACGCGGTCACAGTGGTCGTCTCTGAAGAAACGGGAGCAATCTCCATCGCGCACGCCGGGCGGATGTTGCGCAGGCTCGACCCCGAACGACTGGAAAATATCCTCATCGCGTTTTTTCGCCCGCAGGACGAGGCGCATAAATTGGGATGGTTCGAGAGATTCTTTCGGCGCAGGAAAAACAAGTAACGCGGCGTAAATGTCGTTCTACTTACTTAGCGAGTTAATCATGTTTCGTTGGATTGCTGAAACCTCCCGCACGTGCTTATGGGCATTCGCGCTGGCGCTGGCAGGGTGGATCTCTGCGGTCTCGTCCGCAGACCCCGACGAGACGCGCGCGCTTCAATCGGTTGTGCCGATTGAAATTATCGGGCAGGACCCCAGCCTCGTCATCAGCAGCGATATGCCAAAGAGCGTAAAGCTGACGCTGCACGCGCCGCGCTCGGTGTGGAACATCATCGAATCTGATTCGCAAAGCATACATGCGGTTTTAGACCTTTCGGGTTTAAGTTCGGGCGAACATACGCTCGACCTGCAAATACAAATCGCCGCGCGCCCCGTGCAGATCGTATCCGTTGCGCCGCGCACGGTGAATTTGGCTTTAGAATCGCTCGCCACGCAAACGCTCAAAGTGGATGTGGCGTTATCAGGCGAGGTTGCCGTTGGGTATCAGGTCGGCGAGTTGAATATTGAACCGAGAGAAATCATCGTGGCGGGGGCGCAATCGCGGGTCGAGAGGGCGGCGCGGGCGCGCGTCGCAATCAACTTGAATCGAAGCCGCGAGGGATTCGATCAAATTCTGTCCGTTGAAATCCTCGACGAGAACGGCGCGCGCGTCAACGGAGTCAGCATTACCCCTGAAACCGTCCACATCACTTTGCCTGTGACGCAGCAGGGCGGCTACCGCGATGTGGCGGTAAAAGTGGCGACGAGCGGGCGCGTGGCAAGCGGATACCGCATGACGGATATTTCTGTGTTTCCGCCCGTTGTGACCGTGTTCGCGTCTAACCCGCAACTGGTGAGCGACCTGCCCGGCATTGTCGAGACGCAAATCCTCGACCTGCGAAACGCGCAGGAAGATATTAATACCCGCGTGGCTTTGAATTTGCCCGAAGGCGTTTCCATCATCGGCGAGCAGGCGGTGCTGATTCAGGTGGGCGTATCGCCTATTGAAAGCAGCGTTACGCTCGCGGGCGAAAAGGTGGAGATTGTAGGACTCGGCGCGGGACTGAGCGCGCAAGTCTCTCCCGCCACTGTGGATGTGATCGCTTCGGGACCGCTTCCCGTGTTGGATACGCTCGCCCGTCAGGACGTGCGCGTGACCGTTGACTTGAGCGGGCTGGGCATTGGCGTACATCAGGTCGTGCCAAAAGTGGAAGCGCTGATCGCAAAAGTGATCGTAGAATCGATATTACCGAATACAATAGAAGTCGTTATCACGCAGAGCGGCGCAGTCACCGTAACGCCAACGCCGTAAAAACTTAAAAGACCTGACAGGTTTTATCGAAACCTGTCAGGTCTCTAAATTGGAAAAATAGAAAAACATGAAACCTGTTGTAGCTCTTGTAGGAAGACCGAATGTCGGCAAGTCAACTTTATTTAATCGTCTTGCGGGCGAGCGTTTAGCCATTGTGGACGATGTGCCCGGCACGACGCGCGACCGCTTGCTTGGCGAATCTGAATGGAACGGACGTTTGTTCCGCATTGTGGATACGGGCGGCATTGACCCCACGCATGGCGGCAAGACTCCGCTTTCTATTGGCTCGGCGGATTTTATCAACGACATCCGCAGTCAAGCGGGCGTCGCCATTCGAGAAGCGGACGCGATTCTATTCATCAACGACGCGGAATCCGGCGTGACCGAACCAGACCTCGAAGTGGCGAAGATTTTGCGTCGCGCGCAGAAGAAACTTCCCGACGGGACTTTTCATCCGCCGATTTTCGTCGTGGTCAACAAATGCGAGAATGAAGACCGACGCAACCAAGCCTCCGAATTTTATGAGTTGGGGCTGGGCGATCCGTATCCCATCTCGGCTATTCACGGGACAAGCACCGGAGATTTACTCGACGCGCTGGTCGAATCCTTCCCGCCGCAAGAGGACGAGGTTGAAGACGACAGCATCAAGATCGCGATCGTGGGCAAACCAAACGCGGGAAAATCGAGCCTGTTGAATAAATTGACGGGCGAAGAGCGCGTGATCGTCAGTCCCATTGCGGGGACAACGCGCGATTCAATCGACACCAAATTGGAATACGAAGGTTTGCAAATCACCTTGATTGATACGGCGGGGATTCGCAAACGCGGAAAAATTGATCACGGCGTGGAGCAATACAGCGTGCTGCGCGCTTTCAAATCCATCGAGCGCGCCGACGTGGCGCTGCTGATGATTGACGCGGTGGAAGGCATCACCTCGCAGGACGCGCATATCGCGGGCTACATCCTCGACGAATGGAAGTCGTGCGTGGTGCTGGTCAACAAGTGGGACGCGATTGAAAAAAATAACGAGACGATGGACGAATACACGGCGCGGATTCGACGCGACTTGAATTTTATGGCGTATGTGCCGATTCTGTTCATCTCTTGCAAGACGGGTCAGCGCGTGGAGCAGGTTTTGCCGATGGCGCTGCAAGTGCAGGAAGAACGCCTTGCGCGTTTATCCACATCCACGCTGAATAAGATCATCCACGAAGCGCAGGACGCGCACCCCCACCCCACGCATGCGGGACGGGCGCTGAAGATGTACTACGGCACGCAAGTCCGCAGCGACCCGCCGACGTTTATGATCTACGTCAACGAGCCGAGCCTGATGCACTTTACGTATTTGCGTTATCTGGAAAATCAAATCCGCGAGCGGCATAGTTTTCTGGGAACGCCAATCAGATTGATCACGAAGGGGCGCAGAGAAGAGTAAAAATTAAACGGCGCGGATGTGAATTTTTCACATCCGCGTTTTTTATTTTTATTTCACGGTCTCCACGAAGGCGCGTACCAATCGTAATCGGTGGAGAGTCCCGGCGCTTGCAGCATTTTTTGTTCCAGCGTGGCAAGGTTGACGATAAACAAATGTCCGCCGCTTGCGGATGTGGTTTCTTCGACAAGCAAATATTTTCCGTTTGGAGAGAAAACCAAACGCCCCACCGTCGTCCCTTTGTACACCGAAGAAATTTTGCCGCCGTCGCGGCTGACGACATATACCTGCGCGTCGGGCGCGTTATTCGTAAACGCGCTGTAATAATTGAACGCGATCAAACTGCTGTCGGG
>JAQTWR010000284.1 GCA_028689195.1 Anaerolineales bacterium
CTTCTCCTGCCGCAAACCGGAAGGCGCGTTCTACGCCTTTCCCAATATTCGCGGGACAGGCATGAAGTCCGGTGAACTTGCCAACCTGATTCTCGAAAAGGCTGGCGTCGCCCTGCTGCCCGGTTCCGCCTTCGGAGAATATGGCGAAGGCTATCTGCGAATCTCTTATGCCAGTTCGATGGAAAACATCCACAGGGCGTTGAAGAAAATCAGAGCCGTGGTTTCATAAATCAACAATCTCGGAGGTTTTAGAAACCTCCGAGATTTATATTTCCAATCTTCCAATCACATCCAATATCTCAGCGGGGGAATTGATAAAAGCGTCAGGTTTTGCATCCATTAACATTTTTAGGCTTTGATGTCCCCAGCCGACGGCGATAGATTTAACTCCCGCCTCTTTTGCCGCGCGGACGTCGCTAATTGAATCTCCCAGCATCGCGACCATTTCATCTTCTGCCGCAAATTGATTCTTTGCCCGCAAAATTTTCTCCACCTTTGAACCGGGCATATCCACGCCATACACCGCGCGGACGAAATCCGCCAGCCCGTGATGAAGAAGGAACGCATTGACATTCCCAGTCGTATTCCCTGTGACCACTGCGACTACATGCTCTTTTGCCAACTTCTTTACGACTTCGCGCAACCCGTCGAATATCTCAGGCGGCGACTTTTTCTTCGCAAATTTTTCCGTACACCTGCGAACAAATTCTCCCGCCAAATTTTCAGGGACTTCGCACGCACGACCAAACGTCGCAAAGGACATTATCTTGAGTTCGCTCAAATCCGTTTGAACGACGGTGTGACGGACATTCAACTCGTCGCAGGTCTCTTGCGCGAATTTGAGCATATCATTTAACGTATCGGCAAGAACGCCGTCAAAATCAAAGAGGATGAGGGACATGGAAGTCTTTAACATAAGAGACCTCCGAGGTCTTAAAGACCCCGGAGGTCTCGCTAGTTACCGATTACTTTTTCTTCGCCGCTTTCTTCACTGCCTTCTTTACCGCTTTCTTGGCGGCGGGTTTTTTCGCGGCAACTTTCTTCCCCTTCGGGGACGATGTCGCGCGATGTTTCAACGCCGCATGAGCCGCCGCGAGGCGCGCAATCGGCACGCGGAACGGGGAACATGAAACGTAGTTGTTGCCGATGATATGGCACCATTCGATCGAGTCAGGGTCGCCGCCGTGTTCGCCGCAGATACCTACTTCGAGAGTTGGGCGGGTCTTGCGTCCTTCATTGATCGCCCATTGCATCAAGTTGCCTACGCCGTCGCGGTCTATTGTTTGGAAGGGATTCTTTTCGAGAATGCCCTGCTCTTGATAGGTGATGAGGAAGTTGCGCTCGGCGTCGTCGCGCGAATAACCGTAGGTCATTTGCGTGAGGTCGTTTGTGCCGAAGGAGAAGAACTCGGCGTGAGTCGCAATTTCTTTCGCGGTCACTGCCGCGCGCGGAATTTCGATCATCGTCCCGAATTTATATTCGAACTTGACGTTTTTCTCCGCCATCACTGCGGCGGCAATGCGGACCAATCGCGGTTGAATCCACTCCAACTCTTTGACCGTACCCGTGAGCGGGATCATCACTTCGGGCTTCACAACTATTCCGCGAAGCGTGCAATCCGCTGCGGCTTCGAAAATCGCGCGGACTTGCATCTCGACGATTTCGGGCATATTGATGCTCAAGCGCACGCCGCGCAATCCCATCATGGGATTCGATTCGTGCATTCCTTTAATCGCTTCGAGCAAATCTTCTTTGGCTTTCAAGCCGTCGGTCTCGCCTTTGACGCGCATGGTGATGACTTCTTCGAGAAGTTTTTCTTCGTCTGGCATGAACTCGTGCAGCGGCGGGTCAATGAGGCGAATGATAACGGGATAACCGTCCATCGCTTCAAAGAGACCGTCAAAATCCTTGCGCTGGTACGGCAGAAGTTTGTTCAATGCTTCGGTGCGCCCCTCGCTTGAATCAGAGAGAATCATATCCTGCACAATGGGCAGGCGCTCGGGTTCAAAAAACATGTGCTCGGTGCGACACAGACCGATTCCAACTGCGCCATAAGAGCGAGCGCGACGCGCATCCTTCGGATAATCGGCATTCGCCCAAACTTGCAAACCGCGAGTAGGCGAACCGGCGGGAGCGACGCGCGCGTCTTTGCGCGCGCAAATCTCGTCCGCCCATTTGAGCAGAGTCAGCAAATCGGTTTGTTCTTCGAGGGTCGGTTCGACGGTGGAAATTTTTCCAGCAAACACTTTGCCGGTTGTGCCGTCCACAGAAATCCAGTCGCCTTCTTTGAGAACCATGTCGCCGACGGTCATAATTCGTTTTTCAAGATCGATCTTGATCACAGAAGCGCCGACCACGCAGGGGATACCAAACTGACGCGCCACAACCGCCGCGTGAGAGGTCGCTCCGCCTTCGCTGGTGAGTACGCCCTTTGAGGCGATCATACCGTGAACGTCGTCTGGCTTGGTAAACGGGCGCACCATGATGGTGTCCTGTTTGTGTTCTTTGGTCATCTTTTCGGTCAAGTCGGCGTCAAAATAGATTTGACCGACCGCCGCGCCGGGGGAAGCGTTAACGCCCTTCGCAACGAACTTGCCTTCTTTCTCGGCTTGATTCATGGCAACGTCGTCAAACTGCGGATGAAGCAGAGAATCCACGTTATCAGGCGTGACGCGCGCGACGGCTTGTTCTTTGGTGATGAGTTTTTCATTCGCCATGTTTACCGCCATTGTGACGGCGGCTTTGGCGGTGCGTTTTCCAACGCGGGTTTGAAGCATCCACAACTTGCCGCGCTCGATGGTGAATTCCACATCCTGCATATCGTGGTAATGCTTTTCGAGTTTCGCGGTAATGCCCATGAATTGCTTGTATACCTGCGGCATGTATTGAATCAGGTTTTCGATTGCATCTGCGTTGCGAATGCCCGCGACAACGTCCTCGCCTTGCGCGTTGAGCAAATATTCGCCCATCATTTTCTTATCGCCAGTAGATGGGTTGCGCGTGAACGCCACGCCCGTACCTGAGTCGTCGCCCATATTGCCGAAGACCATCGTACAAATATTGACGGCGGTTCCCAGCGCGTGAGAGATGCCTTCCTTATTGCGATAATCCACCGCGCGTTTTCCATTCCACGAACGGAATACGGCTTCGGTCGCCATCTCTAATTGCTTGAATGGGTCTTGGGGGAAATCCAAACCCGTTTTATCTTTGTAGACCAGTTTGTATTCCTCGACAATGACGCGCCAATCTTCGGCGTTCATTTCGGTATCCAGCTTATATCCTTTTTTCGCTTTGTATTCATTGAGCGAATGTTCAAAGCCTTCGTCGCCGGTTTCCATCACAACCGAGCCGAACATTTCGATCAAACGGCGATAGGAGTCGTACACAAAGCGCGGATTGCCCGTCGCCTGCACCATGCCTTCCGCCACTTTATCGGTCAAGCCAATATTGAGGATGGTATCCATCATGCCGGGCATGGAAAATTTCGCGCCGGAGCGGCAGGAAACCAAAAGCGGATTCTTCGGGTCGCCGAATTTTTTGCCCGCCTTCTTTTCGATTGCTTTCAGGGCTTTCAGTTCTTGATCCCACATCCCCGCGGGGAATTTACCGGACTTCTGATATTCGCCGCACGCAACGGTGGTCACGGTAAAAAACGGCGGAACCGGCACGCCCGCGCGGGTCATATCCAAAAGACCTGCGCCCTTGCCTCCAACAATTCCTTTGACGCTGTCCCACGAACCGCCTGCAAGTTTTTCAACTTCTTTTACTTCGTCGAAAAGGTAAACCCATTTCATAGTATTAACCTCCAAAAAATTTAATAGACTTTCATGGAAAGACCATCAGTTAGTTGTGAAATATTCTACCAAAGAAAGATTGAAAACCTAAATGACAAAAATCACTACCTTTGACGCGCTTCAATCTGTTAACTCATTGCAAAGCGCAATCTGACGCGAATGGGCGATAATGGGGTACACAATATGTCTACAAAAATACTAGTTATAGACGACGATATCGCCATCACCGAATTGATGAGCGCCTTGCTCCATGCGCACGGGTTTGACGTAGTCACAACCAATAACAGCGCAGAGGGTATTAAATTTGCGGCGGAGAAAAATCCCAACCTCGTATTGCTCGACTTGATGATGCCGGACCTCGACGGACGGCAGGTTAGCAGGGAGATTCGCAAATTCAGCAATACCCCCATTCTTATCCTTTCCGCCGTCAGCGACCCAGATATGATTGCCAGCGTACTTGATGCGGGCGCGGACGGCTTCCTCTCGAAACCCGTCTCGACCAACGTGCTGGTGGCGCACATCAGGAAGATGACGCGATTGACGGGTTCGCTTGAAGCGTTAT
>JAQTWR010000285.1 GCA_028689195.1 Anaerolineales bacterium
GGGTTATTTTTTACTCACTTCATCCCCACAACTTCAAACACTTCCATCACCTGCGATTTGCCCTTGACGGTCATATCCGCGTGCTGGAGAACGTTCACGTCGCCTTTGACGCGCTCGTAGGCTTGCTTGCTCATCAGGATTTGATTCTTGGCGGAATTTTCCTGCAAGCGCTTCGCTGTATTGACCGCGTCGCTGATGGCGGTATATTCCAATCTTTTTTCTGTGCCAATCAAACCGAGAACCGCGTCGCCGTAGTGGATTCCCACGCCGAAGGCAAGATGCGCGTCGGCGGGCAATTCCTTGTATAAATTCTCGACCGATTCGCGGATCATCAACGCGGTTTTGACGGCGCGCAAAGTGTGATCGGGCTGCGGAATCGGCGCGTTGTACCACGCCATAATCGCGTCGCCCATGAATTTATCCACCGTGCCTTCCTGCGCGAGAACGGCGTCAGCCATTGCCGCGAGATAACGGTTCAAGATACGCACCAATTTTTCAGGATCGAGGCTTTCGCTGAACGAGGTAAAGCCGCGAATATCGGCAAACAAAGCGGTGATGTTGGCGCGTTTGCCGCCGAGTTGCAGCCCGTTGGGATCAATCTGTTCGATTACGGCGGGCGAAACCATGCGTTCAAAAAGTCTGCGCTGCGCTTCGAGTTTCTTTCTTTCGGTCAGGTCGTCCAGCACAATGGCGACGCCCTGCGTCTTCTGTCCCGCGTCTTTCAGCGGCGAAAGATTGAAGCGCCAATCCACATTTCCGCGCGCAGGAAGATGATGGCTGATTTCCAAGTCTACGATGGCTTTATCGGTGTCACGCACTTCCGCCAGATGCGGCTCTAATTCTTTGGAGACGGAAGCGAGCGTCTCATGCAGCAAATGCCCGACGATGTCGCTCGAAGCGCATCCGAGGATATTTTCTGCGGCGCGGTTGGTGAGCGTGATTTGATTCTCAATATCGGCGGTAATCACGCCGCTGGCAATGGACGCAAAAATATTGTCCATGAGATTCTTAAGCGCGGTGACTTCTTCGAGCGTATGTTTGAGCGAGGAAAACAAACGCGCGTTTTCGAGCGCGACCGCGGCTTGATTCGCAAACGCCACGAGCAGGTCTCTTTCTGATTCGGCGAAAATCCCCGCGCGGATGCGATTATCCGCGTAGATTACGCCAATCAGTTCGTTTTTCACTTTAAGCGGAACGCACAAAATGGAACGCAAATTAAACGCGACGATGCTTTCCTGTCCTACAAAACGCTGGTCTTCCTGCGCGTTGGTAGTGACCAGCGGCTCGCCCGTTTCGATGACGCGCCCCACGACCGACGTGCTGACCGTTTTTTCAGAAGCGTGTACGGCCTCCATTTCCCAATTGCGCCCCATACGGATGACCATTTCGCCGTTTTCGTCGCGCAGCATAAGGAATCCGCGTTCGGCTTTCGTCAGACGTACGATGTTATCCATCACAATTCGCAGCACCTCGTCCAGTTCCAGCGACGAGTTGATTACCTGTCCCACGTCAGCCAGCGCGCGCAAATTATTATGTTCGCGTTGAAAGGCTTCGATTTTTTCGCTGATTGACTTAAGCGTTACTTCGAGATTACCCAACTCATCCAGCGTATTCTTGGGCAGCGAATTTTTGCCCGCCGCGAGGTCGGCGCGGATTTTGCCCGCCTGCGCGCTCAATGTGCGAATTTGGTCAAGCGTTGTTGTAGGACGAGTTTGTTCATTCATGTCGTTTCACCGTAATAACTTACATTATGAGAATTAGCGTGGATTGCGGATAAAACTTTTCGGCAGGCGCGCGCGCGCGGTTTCCAGCAAAATATTCCAACTTGCGCGGCGCGCGCGTTCGATATCTCCCGCGCGGTTTGCGAATAACGCGGATTCATGTTCTTCTTTCAAAGCGAGTATATCTTCGCGCGCGGAAGGCAGTAAATCAGCCAGCGCGTTTGCGCGTTCAAGCGGAGTCGCCCGCGCGGGCTGCGGCGCGCCAAGCCAGCGCAAACTTAAATCAATGGAATGAAAAGCGCGCTGCATGGGAACAAGAGTCGCCCACTTTGACCAGCGTCGCAGCCAATTCGGCGGCTGGCGCCCAGTTTGTATATACCGCGTCTCCAAGTATACTGGCAAACGGTCTGCGATGGAATAACGCCGCGCAAGGAAAATTCCAAGCGCGAACAGGCACAACAAAAACAGGGCGTATAAGAAACGCGCGGCGAGATCAAAGGTCAAACCGCCGCCGTTTTCTGGTAGATTCAAATCAGAATCTGGAGGTTTTGACGCGCCAGTTTCTGCGCCAAGCCTCTCTCGCGGATTCGTCGCGTCTTCTTCGACCACCAATTTAATCGGTTCGCGCGGACGCTCCAACGGCGATTGATTCCCCGTCGGCTCGAACTCGATCCAGCCGATGTTTGGAAAATACGCTTCGGGCCAGGCGTGCGAATTCAATCTCGCCACCACATAACGATCTCTTTGCGCGTCGAATTTTCCTTCGGCAAAACCGACCGCCATGCGCGCGGGAATGCCCAGCGAGCGCAGCATCAACACCTCGGCGCTGGCGGAATACATGCAAAATCCTTTTTTGTAATCAGACAAAACCCACATCACGGGGTCTGCGCCCGCCGGCGGAGAGTCGGTGATTTTCGTGGCGTATTCGATTTCATTTCGCAAAAAAGCGGTGATGGCTTGCGCCTTGTCGTATGGCGTATCCTGCGATTGCGTCGCGCGCTCCGCGAGTTCTCTCAATTGAGGTTCGAGTTCAATCGGCACTTGCAGATATTGATCTTTCACCCACTGCGGATATTCGCCTTCCGCGCCGCGCAATTCGACTACGCTTGGATTGGCGATCAGCGCGCGGAGCGCGTAAGTATCCCCAGCGGTCAATTTTGAAGACGCGAGCCACGCGGTCACATTGAATGTAGAATCAGTTGCGGGCATGGTAATCAAACGAGAGAGGCGGTCGTTCCAAATCATTTCGGCGGGCGCGTACAATAATTCCTGTTTTGGAAAATTCAAGGTCACGGTAAATCGCGCTTCGTAGCGCGTCAATAATTCGCCGGGCTGCAATTGATCCACTGCGGGGTTGAAATTTTTTCGCGTCGAAACGGAATTCGACCATTGCCCGTTTGCATATTGGTCATACGTCCTGCCGCGCCAATAATAGCGCGCGGGCGTGAAGCGGGAATTATCCACTTTTACATAGAAAACGGGCGTGTTGCTGATGGGCGCGGAACTGCCCAGGGCGAGTTCAGAGCCGTAAAAATCTCCGTTCACCGCCGCCCTGTATGGAGAATCCAACGCGCTGACGGCGTCTGAAAGCCGCTCGCGCGCGGGCTGGGTAAACTCCGTCCACGCCCTTGCGGCGGGCGCGACGCTGCTCAATACGTTTGGAAAGATCCATGCGGCGAAAACGACAATCGCGGCAAAGACCAGCGCCGTACGCGAAAGGTCTACCTCCATATCAGAAGTAAAAAAGACGCGCTTTGTCTGCCAGTTAATTCTGTTTTGAAGAAAATACAAACGCCCAAGCAGCGCCAGCGCGATGAAAATATACGCCGCTAAAAACCACACGCGAAACGACGAAACCGCGTCATAGACTTGGACGGTCAAGATCACAATTCCCGCAGGCAGGGCGGCGCCGAGAAAGTTCTGGCGGCGCGTCAATTGATAGCCCGCGTACAAGCCGATATTCCAAAATCCAAACGCGACGACCGCGACAAAGAAAAGCGGATCATAGACGGGCTGGTTTTGAATCAGCAACGTCAAAGAATCCAGCACGCGCAAAAATATATTGGCGAGGTCCTGACGCAAAGAGGCGACGCGCTCGACGGCGTTCAACAATTGCGCGGGGATCAGAATCATGCCGTAAGCAAAGCCAAACCAACGCGCAAAACGCGGCTCGAAAGAACTGTGCCCAAGCGCAAAACCAAGCGCCGCGCCAAAAAACGCGAGCGTTTGCGTAATGTTTAGGAAGGGCGCCCAATCGGTCAGCGTCAGGCGCGAGGACGCGATTTGCAGCAGCAGCAGCGTCAGCGCGGCGGAACGCCAATCCCAAAAGCGGGCGGAGCGCTTTATATCGGCAGGCATAAGTTATGAAATCATAGCGGATTAATGGCTTGATGATTTGCAATCATCATTTTCGCAAGAGCATTCGAGACCATTGGCTTTATCAAAAGATTCGCGTCCTTCTTTGACCGAAAAGTAAATCAAGCCCAATGCGCCGATGCTGTCTATAAATCCAAAGCCGGTGAGTTCGTAGATAAAACTTGAAGCCAAAAGAATCAGCGACATATAAATACAGACGAGCGTACAATTTGCGTCCGCGAGGATGGGCAGGGAATTCAGCGCGCGTCCTGCTTTGC